>JBAUCK010000046.1:0-3665 GCA_049677525.1 Xanthobacteraceae bacterium | reverse complement strand
GCCAATGTTCTTGGAATTTCGATCCGATGCCTGCGTAACAAGATTACCCAATATGCAGCGATGGGAATACCGGTCACGGCGCCGGGCCAACGTGATGACATGACCACCGCTTGACATCCGCCCGATTGCCTGAGCTGCGGCAGGCCGATGCGGTTTGAACGAACCATTCCCAGGTCCACCGATCGCCAGAACTACAGACATTCGAATGTAGACCGTGCGGCTTGGTAGTTACAGCTGAGAGCGGCTCGTTCATGTCGTCGGCTCAATACTTTCATTCGTAATTATACCGACGCGGAGCGACACAGAGACCCTGCCGTGTCGTCACCGGCCACGGCATCCGCTTGCCGCGCGTCGCGTTCCTGCACGTCAGAACGAGGCCGCTTGGCCTACGACTGACGAAATGGAAATGACGAAAACTGTTGCCGCAAAGCCAAACAGGCAAATGCCGATAAACACCCAGCCCTCACGAGTTGACGTCTCGCCGTCAGTTGTCGTGGGAATATTCTCCCGGTTCTGCATGATCGTTTGCCCTTCATCTGCCTAAAGAAGCCCGGCGAGAGTTCGCGACATCGCCATACTTAGGCGACGTAGGTGCCGTGCTCGTACCAGCGGTACGGCGGCCGATTCTTTTCCTGGAAACGCTCGAACCAACGAGCAGCCCGTGTGCTGGCCTTTTTAATCATAGTCATTGCGGTCCTCCTGGAAAGTAAGTCGCCCTCGATCAGTCAGTCGTACCGCGGGGCAGAGCGGTTCGACATGATGGGCGTCACAGGTTGTCACTTTGGCAGACGGCGCAATTTCAGCCGACACTCGACGTTTTCCAACATCAGCACGATCTCCAGCGCGGCTGAGGCCCTGCGTCGCGCTTTTGGGATGCCGGTCGTTGAATAAAGCTTCTGTCGCGGTGTTCTGCAGCCCGAATGAAAAGATTCGAGGATCTGGGCATCGAGGATCAGATGCGGCTGGCGCTTGAGGCGCTGCGCATGACGACGGCCGGCAACTGCGGCACGATCGAGACATTTGCGAAAGAGAATGGACTGACAGTGCGTGAGTTTTGGCGCGACATATGTGCCAATGAAGGGTTCGACGAATGTGAACCATGGAAAGGCTTTCCGGAAGGGCCGACAATGGATAGTTTTGGAACCATGCCTCGGGCGGTGATCGCCTGTTGCGGCCTTATTATCAAAAGGTATTTGAGAAGATGCGCGCTCTCGCCGTCAAGGACGAGCACTGACGGCATCCGCTTGCCCCGCGCTACAGTGCTAACATCAGAATTGATTGTATTCCGCGATCACCGCGCCAATGTTTGGAAAACGAAAAATTAAAATCAGCGTTAGCAAAAAGCCGATTAGACAGAATACCACGACTATCCGCACATCGCGATGGCTCTTGTCCTTTGACAGCGAGTGCTGCTTCTTCTTCATTTGCGCATTCTTTTCTTGCTACACAAAATTCCTAACCCGGATCGCATCCGGCATCAGTGATGAGTGTCGCAGGATAGGCTGATGGAACTGACGGAACTTGGAGCGAGCTCTCAGCCCCCCAGATTCCAGCTTGCCGATGCGCTTAAATCAGCAAGAGCTCGCTGAATCGACGTTTCCAATAGGAGATTAAGTCATGATTACCGTGAGCCGAACTCTCCTCGCTCTTGCCGTTTGCATGTCGGCGGCCGCGTTTGTATCGCAAGTGTCAGCCCAGGTGGACACGCAAAAGGCGCCGCCCGGTCCACCAAACACCATCAGTGCCCACCACATGGCGGCACTCAAAAAATGCACTGACGGGAAAAAATTCGCCGGAGACAAGTATGTCGCGGCGCCGGCGTCCGCTTGCCCAGCGGGTCAACGATCAGTAATGCGCCTGCGACTTGTGCCGCGAGGGAGCCCCGCCAGGTGGGTGATACGAGTCGTTTAGCTGACAGAAGCCGCCGATCCCGCTCACGGTGGCCATGCACTGATCCTGGGTGACAAAACCACAATTGTAGGCGCCATCTCCCATGTCATAAACCGCGCACCACGGGTAGTTTTGGGCCTCGGCACGCGAGCCAAGCCCGGCTGTAACAACGATAACTGAGAACACGAAGAGCATGATTCTCATGCTGAAACTCCTGCTGTGCTCGCACGTCAGCACTAACACTGAGTAGTGTTGATTATTTCACCCAGCACTCGACCTTTTCAAACATCAGCACGGTCGCAGTGCACGCCGAAGGCGGCGCACGGCGGCATTCTGCTTGGCCCGCGCGCCGCAATCACCGAGCGACGCAGCCGCTTTGCAATCCTGGTGATGTCAGTCATGGCTCAGTAGCCGCGATAAGGCTTGCAGGCGCCGTCCTGGATCGTAAAGCCGGGCGGACACCCGTTCCATGTATAACCGCCGCCGCCATAACCATAGCCGCCGCCACCATAGCCATAGCCGCCCCCGGAATATGGCGCCGGCGGCGGACCGTAATGGCGATGATGTCGGCCGACATGAACGTGAAGTCCTGGCACGTCGATATTGATTTGCGCCGCTGCCGGCACCATGCCGCCGATCACTATTGCGCCGCAAAGCCCAGCACGATGGCTAGTTTGGCAATTCCTTTGGCAAAAAGCACATCGTGTGATTCCTCTTCCGATTCGCGATCCGATCATTATAGCCGCGCCGATTCACTTTAGCCGGCACTCGACGTTTTCCAACATCAGCACCATCTGCAATGCGACCGACAAGTCATCGGCACTGCCGCCGGCAGCCGCAGCGGGCCAGGCGCTTGCCCCGCGGACGTCTGCTTTGCCCGCGTGAATTTGGTCGGCCGCTCAACCGGGATGATTATCGCCCGTCTGAACAATCAAAACAGGTTCAGTTGCTAGGGGCGGGAACGCGGGTCGGGGGGCGAGGTAATGCTGTCGACGTGAAAGTTCTTGTATGGATTGGATTTGGCCGTCCGGGGATCAAACTGCGCCGGACTGCCTAACTTGGATGGCTCCCCACCCCGGTCGAGACCAAACATTTTGCTGACCTGTTCGTCCGGATCGCCGAACGCGGCGTTGCCGCCCTCGGTGGTTCCACCATTTCCCAGACTGAATGCTCGCGCGGAAACACCGGTCAGCAAGGCCGCGGCCACAGCAAACAGTACAATCGCCACGAACCGAAGCTGCATTGATCGCAACATGGGTCTTCCCCTGGATGTCCGCCCCGTTGGGCAGTATGCGCAGCTTCGCTCTGGGCAGCAACGTCTTTTACCGTCGTCGAGGATGCTAAGCGGCCGGGGCAGCGGGCGCGACCAGTTCGGGCGGGTTGGCAGTGGGTGCTCCTAGGTTTGCGACATCGCCGCCGGGGTGCTTGCCCTTAAATCTTTTGAACTAAAAGACCCATCGCGGCATTGGCCTTAGCTGTGAGGCTACCGCCTGATGTCTAAATCAACAGAGTACCGCGCATTCGCGGAAGAGTGCGACCGAAACGCGGTTGCGGCCTGCGATCTCGATGTCAAAATCCAATTTCAGAAACTTGCACGACGCTGGCGCGAACTGGAAATACAGGCGGCCCTATCAGGGCGCCCTTAAATGCGGTACTGGTCCACATGCCGACGTCAGAAGGAATATCGCAAAAACGCAAAGGAATGCCGCGGGCACGCCGGAGAGACACACGACATCCATGAACGAGAGGCGCTGCTGAGAATGGCCGCCCAATTG
>JBAUCK010000045.1:0-3137 GCA_049677525.1 Xanthobacteraceae bacterium | reverse complement strand
AGCTCAACTTCGAGGCGGGAGCCCCGGTGATGACGCTGCATCCCGATAATATCGATCTGAGCGGCGACGTGACCGGACAGTTCGAGACAGCGGTCGCGCCGTTTTGAGGAGCGACGGTTCGACACGGGGTCCTATGCCCCGCCCCAACCGGTCGCGCCCTCTGCCCCGGCCGCTGACCATCCCGACCATCATGGATCTGGTCACGCTCGCCGACGTGCGGGCGCTGATCGGGCATCTGCCGAAAGAGACACGGGCAAAGTCAACGTGGCAGCTTGTTGATACGAAGCTACGGGAAACAAGGGATGACTAGGGAAGACCTCGAAGCGATAGTCCGCAAAAACGAGCGGCCGGAGCGCTTGCAGTAGTTGGTCATTCGTCGATTACCCCCGGACGGCTTATGAGGTCGTAAGACCGAAAGCTGGTCGATTGTCGCCAGCTATCCAAGACCTTGCCGCAGTGCTCGCAAAGAGCGTCATCCGTGTCGGGGAACGGCGTTTTAGTCGTCGTCACTCGATATACCGCGCCGCAGTCGCACTTGTGCTTGCCGGTAAGCCACTCAAAGAATCCGCTCATGCGGCCGAATATGCGCCCTTCCACTTAGGTGGCAAGTCTTATTCCGGCCGGCCTTAATCCGCCTAGCATTAAAGGCGGTAGGAACCAGCGGCGCGCTTGTAAGGCCCCACTGGTTCTTGTCCCGAGGGCTCGTCGAGCGATTGCATAGCGGCTTGCGCAAGCCGTCCTTCAGCCAAATCAGATCACAGTGTGGGCCGGCTGCCGCTTGCCCGCGCCACTTCATCAGCTTGCGGGTCACCTGTGCCCGTACTCCGTGAAAACGTAATCTCTATTCTGCACTATCGTGTGGCACGCGAACCCGCACTTCGCGTCGTGTCCCTGCGGTGGATTGTCTGCCTCAGTGCCGGGGCTAAACGTGTCGGACGCCGCGTCATAGTCGAACGTGCCCCATCCCCATCCGCCGCTGTCCGCGAACCTCTTGCTGTCCTTCACCATGAAATCGGCGTTCAACTGGGTACCGGGTACTCTCGGCGGACCGGGATACGTCTCTTGTGTTTTTGGGGTCCAATGGATTTTCGCCATCTTGGCGCCGTCCGGGAAAGGCTTGCCGTTGCCGGGCACGCCTGCCCGAAGGGCATCCATCATGACCGGATTCCCCAAAATCGCAGCGAACTTGCCGCCGTTGTCGCTGGTCGAGATGACAGGCCAGTCCTCGTAGCCTCTGAACTCGGAGAACGCGAGGCCGCCCGGGATCTGCACAGTGTATTTGTCTTGCGCGGAAATGGCCCCGCCGGCGAGCACGGTCGCAATAGTCACAATCAGCCAGGATGAAATTCTCGTCATAGTCATTCCCCCACTGCGCTTTTTTCGCGCGAGGCTACATGCCGCTGAACTTAGCACAAAAACGGCTGGACAGGCATCACACTCGACGTGCGGGTTTCGCCGCGGCCGGCACTCGACGTGCTCCAAGCCTGTCGCGTGGCTTCGATACTTCCGTTCGTGCGTCTACGATCAGACTTTCCCGATGACGTCACCCGCATCCCCTCGGCGAGCGGGTCCCGATATATTCCTCGCGGCGTCATCACCCTCATAATACCACTTGGGAAAGCATTTAAATGGGGACCAGTCCGCGTCTGGGACGGGCTTTTTTGCGCCGATGAGGTCGCGATGGGCACTGCACGCCATGCGTCGCTAGCGCGAACGACCGCTAGCTCATCTCGCGCTTTTCTGAATAGCGCTCATGACCGTCTCGCCACCAGTTTTCTTGCAGTACTTGGAGACGGCGCTTTTGTTGTTGGCAAATCGCGTGAAATCGAATACCGGCTGGCTCCTCGACGCGCGAAAATAACCGCTCATCCAATAGGCGATCATTTCCTGCCGGGCGGCGTCTGAACTTATGTATTGTTTGCATGTGATCACGGACATATCGACCTTGATCTGGCCCGTCGGAGGCCCTGGTTGCGGAACGGAATGCTCCAAGGCTCCAATAACTGTCGCCTGCGGATTGCCGACGCACCATTGCCTGACACTCGCGACGTTTCGACCGAAGTCGTCGAAGCCAACCGTGGTGTAGCCCCATCGCTGGTTGAACCACCCGCTTATCCAGGCGGAGAAGATCCTAGCCTGGGCTTGGCGACATGGCCAGATAATTGGCGCAAGTCACCTGTGTCGTGTCGAGCGTCGCTTGAGCGTGACCGCCGGTGGGTAGCATTGACAATATGACTGCTGAACCAAAAATCAGCTTGCGCATCGGTGTCTCCACATTGCGATCGAGCCTATCTTAGGACGTTAGGTCCGTTAGGTTCGGCGCGGCGCGCCCGAGATTTGCTTCAAAACGTGCAGCGCGCGTAAGTGACCGACATGTCGAAGTCAGTGAGTGTGCGCGTTATATGGTTATCATCGTCGATCTTTAAGCTGAGCTCCGTGGGGGAAAGTAGTGCGATGCTAGTCGAGCAACGCGCGGCTAAATCGAGCACCGCGCCAGCTTGCTTCCGATCGGTTATCTCGCAGGTGAGTAATTTCCCTCTGATTCTATTTCCCTCAACTATAAAGCCACTGCCGTAAATATCGGATTTCGGCGTGAGCGAAATTGTGTGATGCTTCTTCGCAAACATCTTGCTGCATTGCGATGAATCAGTTGCCCAAGCTCCATCTAACTCGAATGCGTTGGCGGAAAAACTGAATATCGAAACCAGGGCGCAGAAAATCGCCGACACGATCAAATTCGAATTGGACATTCGTCTCTCCCGGTTAGACGTCTACCCTTGCTTTGCCAAAAGCCACTGAGAGATGCCTCCAATGTCAGAACACGGAAGGAACATTCTGACTTATCGACACGACGTGGCCAATTCGACGAGTAGGGTCCCCCCCGTGACCGAGAACTTGACCTGACGGATATTTTGGACCAGCGGGATAGAGATTATCGCATCGTGGCGCTCTGATCCAGACAGCATACGGCGCGATATACGGAATTGAGCCAGGAGCGGTTCAAAGACTTTTGGCGCGATTAATCGCAGCCAACAGGAAACGGCATGAAGCCGATGCTGTTGCCGCACCAGCTTGGATGCTTGGTCGTCGCGCCTTTGTGACCGCATGCCGTGCAACGCGCCCGCTGCCGTAAGACA
>JBAUCK010000044.1:0-37389 GCA_049677525.1 Xanthobacteraceae bacterium | reverse complement strand
GCCTGGCGTCACGGCTGCACGCGGGCGTGGCCGCCAATATTCAAGTGCATCGCGCGCGCATCGCGCGCGAGGCCGAGCGAGTCCATGCATTCGGCGAACGCGCGCGACGCGCGGTGGGTCAATTCATCGCGGTGCGACAGGCTCGGGCGGAACGCGGTGCGCAATTGCTGGCAGCGTTTTCCTATCGCGGCGTCTTGGCGCGCGGCTTTGCGCTGGTCCGCGACGCGGACGGCCGGCCGCTGCATACCGCCGGCGAAGTTGCTGCCGGCATGGCGATCGACATCGAGTTTGCCGACGGCCGCGTCGGCGCCCATGCAGATGGCGGGGCGGCATCGCCGTCTAAGCCGGCCGGGGAAGCCGCAAAGCGGCGCCCCAGCCGCGGCAGTTCGGGGCAGGGCACGCTGTTCTAGAAGCGTGATTGTTTCAGATTAAATCGTTTGTCAGCGTTGCAACCATTCCGGCACGCGTTTGAACGCGTCGGCGCGGGCGGCCGGATCGACGGTATTGAAGAGGCCGGTGTGTAATCTGATCGGCGAATTGGCGCGGTCGAATTGGTGTTGCGCGCCCGGATAGACGACGATCTGCACCCGCGCGCTGCGATCACGCGCGCCGGCGACCATCTGCTGGCATACGGACGCCGGCGTCCAATCGTCGGCCGCGCCGACAAGAATGAGCGTCGGCACGCGCGCGCTCCAGGCGGTGTCGTGCAGCCTGCGGCAGCTCGGATAGAACGTGACCGCCGAGCGGAAATCGGTGCTGCCGTCGCGCGGCGCCGCCGTCGGCCGCACTGTCCATAGCGCAGCCGTGCCGCCGCTCGACCAGCCGAGCACCGAAACGTGATCGAGCTTCACATAGCTCTGCGCCTGCAACCAGTGCCGTGCGGCATTGGCATCACTGACGCGCTCACGCGATGCGCGCACCTTGCGATTGCGCTCGTGGCACTGAGGTCCGATGCCGCGGGAGCCGAAGGAATCCGGAAACAGCACAATAAAGCCGTCGGCCGCGAGCAGCCGCGCCCATTCGATATAGTGTCGCGTCTCGGTAATGGGCCGATGATGGACGAGGCCGCTGCAATCGTGCAGCGCGACCACCGCGGGAAACGGCCCCGCGCCGTCCGGCCGGTACAGCGAGGCATGCAGGGTCAATTCGCCGTCCGGAATTTCGACATGTTCCGGTTCGGCGGCGATGGCCGGCGCACAGGCGATCACGGCGGTCAGGGCCGCGCCGAGGACGAAAGGGAGCGCCTCGGAGATTCTCCGTATCGGGATCCGGCGCGTCCAGGTCTGAGCCAAGCTCGGTTCCAGTCTCATCGCGTCCAACAACCGCCCCGATCCTACATGGCATATCGGTCCGTAGCTATCGGCGGCCGAAGCCGTAGCGTGGCAAAGTGCCTTTCGTCTTGGTGACGAAATGATTATGTTTCGGTTTCGTGACTGAGCTTCGTGGCCGGCCCCGCCGTGGGCCGGCCCGGTGATGAAAGTCTTTAATTTTGCTGCGCCGAAAATCCGCTGCGCCGCCAAGCCGTCCTGAGCCGCCGGAGGTATAATTGCTCAACCGCACCGATCGCCCGCAGCCGATGCCGGGAGAGGCCGAAATCAAATATCTCGACGGCGATTTCCGAATCGTGCGGCCGGGGGCCTTTGTGCGCTGTGCCGCGACCGGCGTGCCGATACCGCTCGAGGAGCTGCGCTACTGGAGCGTCGATCTGCAGGAAGCCTATGCGACGCCCGAGGCGGTCTTGCAGCGTCAGGGGGCAGCTTACAGAAAATAGCTCGACACCTTGCTCAACGACGCGTCAGCGCGCCGAGCACGAGCTGCCGAAACTGATCCATCTCCTGCACGACGAGCCGCACTGGAAGCGCACTGGCGTGCTGCGCAAGCTCGGCGAGCTGCGGATCGCCGGAAAGCCGCACCAGATCTTTTTCGGTGGTGACAAGCATCAGATTCGCAGCCCGCGCCCGCGCTAAAAGATCCTGCGCCTGCGCCGCCGTGAAGCGGTGATGGTCGTCAAAGCCGATACGTTCGGCAATTGCGACGCCCGCCTCGGTCAAAGTCGCAAAAAATTTATCCGGATTGCCGATGCCGGCAAAAGCCAGCACTTTGCGGCGCCCGATTGCTGAAATGATGCCGCGGTCGGGTTCGAGGCTCGCATGAAAGACCAGCGCGCCTTTTTTCTCGGCGCGATTTTTGATGTCGAGTGCACGATCGGGCGGTCCGACAACGATGAGCGCCTGCGCGCGGTCGAGCTGCGTTTGCAGCGGCGCACGCAGCGGGCCTGCCGGAATGACACGGCCATTGCCGATGCCGCGGCGGCCATCGATCACCACGATGGCGAGGTCTTTGACGAGAGAGGGATTTTGCAGGCCGTCATCCATGACGACGACGCTCGCGCCGGCATATTGCGCGAATTGCGCGCCGGCCACGCGGTCGCGCGCCACAACGGTCGGGGCCAACCGCGCCAGCAAGAGCGGCTCGTCGCCGACGTCCGCCGAAGAGTGAACCCTGGGATTGACGCGCACCGGTCCACGAAGTCGGCCGCCATAACCGCGGGTGAGAAAAAACGGCCGCTCATGGGCGGCATGAAGCAAATGCGCCACCGCGAGAGCCGCCGGCGTCTTGCCGGCGCCGCCGACAGTGAGATTGCCGACACAGATGACCGGCACTCCGGCGCGCTGCCCGCGCCGCCGCATGCGCGCCGCAGCGACCGCGCCGTAGATCGCGCCTAAAGGCGCGAGCCAGCCGCCCATGCCGGGCTGCCACCAGAACGCCGGCTCGCGCATCACGTAATCTCCGCGACGAACTGACAGCAAAAGACCCATCCCCTAAGGTCCGCGTCGAACCTCAAGCAAAAGCCCGCTGACTCTAGGACGCTTGGTGCTCCAAGCGAAGCTGCATCAGGTAAGGGTCGAGCGCGGCCAAAGTACGTTGCAACCCGCCGCCGAGTTGCGCGACGGTTTTGGCCGCGGCCTCCGCAACCGTCTTGCGCGCCGTGGCGTCGGCGAGCCACGCGCCGATCCGTTCGGTCAGCGCTTCCTCGTCGCCGACCAGATCGGCGCCCTGCGCCTTGTCGAGCGTGCCGTAGATCTCAGCGAAGTTCCAGACATGCGGACCGTGCACCACGGCGGCGCCGAGCCGGATCGCTTCGATCGGGTTTTGCCCGCCGTGCTCGGCGAGCGAGCCGCCCATGAATACGATCGGCGCCAAGCGATAGAACAGGCCGAGTTCGCCCAATGTGTCAGCAACGTAGACACCGATATCCGGCATCGGTTGCGCGCGTTGCGAACGCAGCGCAACGGTCTGGCCCGCGACTTGCGCGATGTCGACGATGCTTTGGCCGCGCACCGGATGACGCGGCACGATCACGGTCAACAGCGTCGGGAATTTGGCGCGCAGACGGCGATGCGCCGTGATGACGGCGGTTTCCTCGCCGGGATGCGTCGAAGCCGCAACGATAACCGGCCGGTTGCCGATGAGCTCACGCATGTGCTTCAGCACGGACTCATCGACCGATGGCGGCGGCACGTCGAGCTTGAGATTGCCCGTCGAGGTCACGCGCGGCGCGCCGAGTTCCGCATAGCGCTCGGCGTCGGCGGCGGATTGGGTGAGGCAGAGATCGAAACGGCCGAGCAGAGCCGCGATCACACCGCGCAGGCGCTGCCAGCGGCCAAACGAACGTTCCGACAAGCGGCCGTTGATGACGATCATGGGAATTTTGCGCTCGGCGCACGACAAAATCAGATTGGGCCACAGATCGGATTCGACGAAGAGCGCCAGCCCCGGTTTCCAATGCGCAAGGAAGCGCTGGACGAACCGCGGCGCGTCAAGCGGGATGAACTGATGAATCGCGCCGTCCGGAAGACGTTGCTCGGCGAGCGCCGCCGAAGTGACCGTGCCCGACGTCACCAGGACCGCGAAGTCCCGTGCGCGCAATCGTTCGATCAACGGCACTGTCGCGAGCATTTCGCCGACGCTTGCGCCATGCACCCAGATCAGCGGCCCGGATGGCCGTTCGAGGCTTGGCTCGCCGCGTCTTTCCCCCAGACGCTCGGCATGTTCCTTGCCTCGCTTGAGACGCCGCGCCAAGACTTGCGGTGCCACCGGCGATCCGGCGGCCGATGCGAGCTGATAAAGGCGCAGTGCAAGCGGCAGACGTTTGGGCAAACTCACCCCTCCCAACACTCTTCTTCGCCTCGCTGCGCCCCAGTGCCGGCATTGTCCGCGAACGATGCGGCGGGCGCAATAAGCGGGCGGCCTTTTCGCAGGACGGAACGCGGCATGATCCTCAGCTTTTGCCGCTCGACGCATCGACCATTTGATAGGCGCGCTGTGTTGCCGCGTTGAGCCGCTCTTCGAGCACCTGCCGCGCTGTTTCGAGCGCGTCGTCGTCGGCCTCGCGCGGAACAATCAAGGGTTCCGCCGCGACGCCCGCGCCGCGGCCGAACGGCAGATTGATGGTGGTGCGATCCCAGTTGCTGAGAATGTAGCGGCGGTTCGTCGCGATGGCGCTTGGATAGATCGGGCGGCCGGAAGCTTGCGCCAGCTTGATGATACCCATCCCGGCGACGCGCGCCACTTTCGGCACGTCCGCCGACAGCGCGATGGAAGTGCCTTCGGCAAGCGAGTCCAACATGGCCTGAAACGCGGCGACGCCGGCTTTGTGGACGAAACTGCCGCCGTGATTGCCCGAGCCGCGGATGGTGCCGACGCCAAGCCGCTGCGCGGCAATCGCATTGACCTCGCCGTCATGGTGACGCGACACCAGCATGTTGACGCGATGATTGGATTGGCGCGCCATCGGCGCCAAGAGATGTTGCCCGTGCCAGAAGGCGAGGATGATCGGCATGTCCGCTTCACCGCGGGCGTAAATGTCTTCCGGCTCAAGCGTAAAGCGGGTGGTCTTACCGACAAAGCGCAGATATTCGGCGGCGACCACTCCGATGGTCACCTTGGCCCAGCGCTGCCGCCCGATCCGACGCCATACCCGCATCCCGCCGTCCCGCTAGAGCTTCTTTGGTTGGAGCATGATCTTTTCCGAAAATCCGTTTCCACTTGCCGGGATCATGCTCTAAGTCTTCGGAGCCTCGGGCTCATCGAGCAGGCGATGCAGATGCACGATAAAATATCGCATCTGCGCGGTATCGACCGTGCCCTGCGCCCTGGCCTTCCAGGCCACATAAGCCGTGGCGTAGTTCGGATAGACGCCGACGATGTCGAGCCTGTCGAGATTCTTGAATTCCGTCTTCGACACGCTGTCGAGTTCGCCGCCGAAGACGAGGTGAAGGAGCTGCTTTGCAGGCTGGGTGTCCGACATGATGCTTGATCCGCGCGCTCAATCCGCGATGCTTACGACGACGCAAGGCGTCCATCCCCAAGGAGTTTTATGAGCGCCGCGTGCCTGTCCCGGCCGGCCGCCACGAGCATCCCGTGCCGCGGCACAGGACGATTATAGGTCACTGTCCCGCCCCCGACGGGTGTCAATGTACCGCCCGCTTCGTGCACCAAAAGATCGGCCGCTGCAAGGTCCCAATCATGGCTGTTGCCGCCGGCGATCGCGGCGTCAAAAATGCCTTGTGCAACGCGCGTCAGACGGAGCGCCAGCGACCGCACCCGCGGCATGACGGAAAAAGGCGGGGCGAAAGTTTCGAGCCGCTCCATCAACTTGCGCGGGCCGGCGATTCGGGCGTGCTCGATGTCGGTTCCGGCGCTCACCGACATCGGCGCGCCGTTGAGCGTGGCGCCGTTGCCGGTGCGCGCTGCAAAGAACTCATCGAGCGCCGGTGCATAAAGGCAAGCCGCAACCGGCCGGCCGTCTTCGACAAGCGCCGCCGACACTGCCCAGTCCGGCAACCCGCCGATATAGGCGCGGGTGCCGTCGATCGGATCGACGATCCAGACTGCGTGCGCATCAAGGCGAGCCGGATCGTCGACGCTTTCCTCAGACAGCCAGGCAATGTTTGGATTGACGGCGCTGAGCCGCTGGCGCAGCAGATTGTCGGCGGCGATATCGGCCTCGCTGACCGGCGACAGCGTCGGGCCTTTGGTCCAGTTTTTGATCGGCTTGCCGAACATCGACAGCGCAAGCAGGCCGGCCTCGCGGACGGCCGCGGCGAGTTGCTCGGTCTCGTGGCCCAAATCGGTGCGGGGCGGTTCGACCTCGGAGCGAAATCGTTTCATGTTAATCGATTGTCGCCCTGCCACTTTAGGGGAGCATGATCTTTTCGGAAAACCGCTGTCCACTTTTCCGGATCATGCTCAGTGGCCGGCAACAGTCAGGCCCTCCACGCGCAAGGTCGGTGCATTGGTGCCGTAGCGGAAGATGAGATCGTTGGCCGGCGTAAGGTTTGCGAATAACTCGTTCAGATGTCCGGCGATGGTGACCTCGCTGACCGGAAAAGTGCGTTGGCCGTTCTCGATCCAGAAACCGGACGCGCCGCGGCTGTAATCGCCGGTCACCAGATTGACGCCCTGGCCGATCAGCTCGGTGATGTAGAAGCCGTCCTTGATTTCACCGATCAGGTCCTCCGGCGTTTTTGTTCCCGGCGCCAGATGCAGATTGCTCGGGCTCGGATAGGGTACCGAGGACACGCCGCGCTGGGCGTGGCCGGTGGTTTTCAGATCGAGTTCGCGCGCGGTGGCGCAATCGAGGATCCAGGTTTTCAACACGCCGCCATCGACGATCTTGATCTTGCGCGTGGCGACACCCTCGGCATCGAACACTCGCGAGCGCTGGCCGCGCGGGCGCAACGGATCGTCGATGATGTCGATGCCTTTGGCGAAAATTTTCTCGCCGAGCTTTTCGCGCAAAAAACTCGTCTTGCGCGCGATCGCGCCGCCATTGGCGGCATTGGCCAGATGGCCGATCAGCGTGCCGGAAATGCGCGGATCGAAAATCACCGGCACTTTTCGCGTTGCGACCTTGCGCGGATTCAATCGTGCCACCGCGCGCTCGCCGGCATGGCGGCCGATATCTTCGGCGTTATCGAGATCGGAGGCATGTAGCGTCGACGAGTAGTCGTAGTCCTGCTCCATGCCGATGCCGTCGCCGGCGATCGCGGCCATCGAGATCGAATGCCGCGAGCCGATGCTGACGCCGCGAAACCCGGCCGAAGTGACAAGCACCATGCCGCCGATGCCGGCCGAAGCCGATGCGCCGCCCGATTTCGACACGCCGGAAACGGCAAGGCCGGATTCTTCGGCAAGCCGCGCGCGCTTTTCCAGAACCTCGACCGTCGGCATGTCGGAATCGAGCAGATCGAGGTCCGGAAATTCACGCGCGAACAGAGCCGGATCGGCGAGCCCGGCAAACTTATCTTCCGGCGCCACGCGCGCCATGGCGACGGCGCGTTCGGCAAGCGCATCGAGGCCATTGCTCTTGATATCGTTGGTCGAGACCGCGGCTTGCTTGTGGCCGACCAGCACGCGCAAGCCGACATCGTCGCCCTCGGCGCGCTGCGATTCCTCAACGGCGCGGTCGCGCACATCGACGGAGAGCGAGACCGAGCGCACGGCGACGGCATCGGCCTGGTCGGCGCCGGCGCGGCGCGCGGCGGCAACGAGCCGTTCAGCAAGTTCGGCGAGGGCGGTTTGATCGAGGAGCGAGGACATTTTGGGTTGGCAATTGGTTTATGAGGGGCCGAAGGAACGCACAAGCTCACGGCATTTGCGCGGGCTTTGCGGACAAGTACCGGCAAGATGTGCGCTCGGGGCGCGCGATGCAACCCGCGTTGCCAAAAAATGACGGCATCGCGGCAACCAGTCGTCAATCATGCGACGCGTTCCAGGCCCTGCTACTCGCCCTTAACCAGGGATTTTAAGCTCATTGCGACCGCACTCTGGCATGGTTGCGGCAACCGGGCGGCACAGTCCGGGGGGAGCTGAGTTTCGAGGCGTCAAATGGAAGCCGGCAGGACCACTGCCGGGTCGAGCCGCGTCGTGCGGCTCGACCCCTTCTCTTTGCCCGTGCGTTTCGAGGCTGCCGACGCGGCGGCCGACGAACAGCGGCGCATCGTAGAACTCCACCGCGAACGCGTGGTGTTGCGGCGCTCTGTCCGCGGCATGCGCATGGCGGTGAATATGCCAGTCGCCGCGTTTCGCGGCGTCGCCATCCGCCTCAAAGGCGAACCCAACGCATTGCCGAGCGAGATAGCCGTCGTGCTCGAACACGACGATCCAGCTCTGTCGCTACCCTTGTTTGCATCGGGCGAAAGCGACGACATCGTCGCCGAATGGCAGAGCTGGGGCCGCGTGCTCGGTCTGCCGCTGTTGGTCGCCGACAATGACGGCAGCCTGCGCGAGCCGTTCGCGCGGCTCGGCGCCGTGCGCATCGAAGCGCCGACCTGGCGCCGCCGCCGCACCACGATCGGCCGCCGCCGCTCGATCAGGCTGCTGCGCCGCCGTCCCGGCATCGCCGCCGATAAGGCTGCCGTGCATCGCGGCGAGCGCGAGATCATCGCGCGGAACTGAATTCCGCTTTCAGGATCATGCTCTAGAACATATCCCAGGTCACGACGCGCCAAGTGCTGTCATCGGCCTGATAAAAAACCACGCGTAAATTGTTCTTCGGCTTGCCACCGCCAAAGATCCAGGTGCGGCACTGCCATTGTTTGCCTTCATGGTCGGTGCAGGTGGTCAAATCGGCCTTGTGGGGTGTGCCGCCGAGCGTGTTCGCGACATCGCGTTCCGACATGTCCTTCGTGAGCTTCGCGCTCGGCGCTGTATAGTCCTTGCTCTGCGTGACGTCGTTCAGTCGCGCGCAGGACATCAGAAAAGAAGGTCGATCACCGCGCAATCCGGCGTAACATCAAGCCCTATGCCGATCGGGTCGGGCGGATCAGGCCGTGCTCAAGAAGATCTTGCAGCACCGGATTGGCGCTGTCGCGCGGCGCCACTGCGATGCCGACGCATTCGACGACTTTGGTTACACTCATGGATTCCAATTCGGTTCGGCGATAGCTCACCGTCGCGCCATGGCGCTGGACGGTGATTTTCGAAACTTTGCCGGCGATGATGTCCACCTGGCCGGACGTGATTGCGGCGTGCAGACGCAGATTGATCTCGGGCGCGGTGCGGTGGCGGTGGACGTCCCACCAGGCGCGGGCGTGATGGAGAAAGCGGCGCCTGGCCGGTTCCGACCAGCTTTGCCAGATGTCCCGCGTGAACGGGCGCAGCGCGTCGATCGCCGAACGCCAATCCTGGCCGGGCACGAGGTCGTGGGCGATGACACGGCGCAACCAGCGCAAAACATAGGAAATATCGGTGCCGAAGCGCAGCAGCGACAAGACGTAGTCGACCATGGTGAGGCCGCTCCCCATGATGAGGACCGCGTCATCCGGGGCGACGCCTGATTCCTGCGGTTCGCGCCACGGACTCGCGCCGCAGGGTCGTGGGCATTCGGCGGCGCTTCGTTGCCGGTCGCCAGCACGGCGATATGGCCGACATGGCTGGAACCGTCGGTGAGTTTCACCTCGACGCCAAGGCGCGTGGGGCGCAGCGATACGCATTCGCCGCGCAGAACGTGAAGTTGCTGGCGCGGAGAACATCCGACGCGATGTGTCTGCAAGAGACTTCCGAGATAGCGGCCATAGATTTCGCGGGGGATGAAACAGAAGTCGCCACCGCAGCCGAGGCCCGTATCGAGATTGTTCGCGGTCAGCCAATTCCAAAAATGCCCCGGCTCGTCCGGGAACGCGCTCATATTGCTGGCGCGGACATTGAGGAGGTGCTGCGGCGGGTGCCGTAGGCGAGGCCCAATCCGGCGGTGTCGGATTTCTCGACAATGGTGCCCTGCACCGGCCGTGCCGGATTGCGCAACAGATGACAGGCCAGCAGCACGCCGGTGGCGCCGCCGCCGATAATGACCACACGAATATCGTCGTCGGGAAACATGCGTCGTGTGGTCCCTTGGAACGAGTATTGTATACTAAATCTATCTAAAAAAGAAATATGCTGCTTCTAGCCGCGGGCCGTCAGGGCTCGCTTAGCCGCGGGCAGGTCGCGCATCTCGGCCAGCGTGCGGTGGTCGAGGATAGTAGCGATGGCGTTGCGCACTTCGAGCATCATCAGCCGCACCGTGCATTTCTTCTCGTTGGGGCAATCGTCGCAGCGCTGATAGGCGGTGCGGCTCGCGCAAGCAATCGGCGCGAGCGGCCCATCGAGCACGCGGATGACATGGCCGACGCGGATCTCTTCGGCGGGGCGGGCCAACATGTAGCCGCCCTCCTTGCCGGTCTTGCTGCGCACGAAGCCGGCCTTGCGCAAGTCGCCGAGGATGCCGTCGAGGAATTTCTTCGGGATATTGTTCGCGGTCGCGACGTCGGTCACGAAAGCGAGTTGCCCTGCGGGAAGGCCGGCAAGATGGACCAGTGCCTTGAGACCGTACTTGCCTTTTCGTGTCAGCATCTGTCCGTCGTCCCGATAACAATCGCAAGCGACTTGCGCCGCCAGGTACCAATATGGGCACTACAGGGCGGCATCTTACATTTTTTATCGACAATACGAGTTTTTGATCGTGGCGGCGGATCACGCCTAGAGCGGTGTCATGTCCGGCTTTGTGCCGAGCACTCCGACTCCTCGAACACTGAGCGGAAAAAAGAAATGGCCGGGCAAGCGCCCGGCCATGACGTAACACTTGATATGCCGTAGCGCGTTCAGTCGAGCGGCTCGACCTTGACCAGCGAATGGTCGTGGTTGCTGCCGACCCAGAAAGTCACCGGATTGCTCGAATTGTCGAGCGCCACCGTGCGCATATTGGTGTCGCTCGGCATCAGATATTCGACGCTGGTTCCACTCTTCGGGTCGGTCCGCACCACGCGGTCGGTGCTCATGGTCGAAGACCAGAGCTCGCCGTTCTTGTCGAACTGCGCACGGTACGGGAACGTGTACGGCGGCAGGCTGTATTCGGTGAACTGCTCGGTCTTGGGATCGAACACGGCGACTTTGTTGCCGCGGTATTCGGCAATCGTGATGCGATCCTGATCGTCGATCTCGAGCCGCCGCATGCGCGAATGCAAGGTCGGCGGCGTGTACCAGGTCGCCTGCAAGGTCTTGGCGTCGAGCTTGCCGAGGTGGCCGTCGTCGAATTCGGCCATCCACAGATTGTTATGGGAGTCCGAAATCACCTGATAAATGCCATAACGCCGGCCCGGCGGCAGCGCATCGGTCGGGTGGAATTTTTCCCAATTGCCGCTCGCAATATCGAGCCGGAAGATGTCCTGCGTGCCGACGCTCTTGGTCCACACTTTGCCGTCGACGTCGTGGCGCAGGCCGACGAAGTTGAGCTGCACCCGGACGTCGTTGAACTGCGGCGCCAGCGGGTAATAGGCGATCTCGCCAGTTTTCGGATCGAGATTGCCAAGCGAACCCTGGTACATGGTGTCGAACCAGAACTTGCCGGCCTTGTCCGGCTCAAGCGACAACAGGCCGACCGGCGCGTCGGGCTTGAACGTCTTGATCGGATATTCGGTGAGCTTGAGCGTTTTCGGATCGAATTTCGAGATGAACTGTTCGCCGAAATCCGAATACCAGATGCTGCCGTCCTTGGCGACTTGCACGTCATGCGGCTCGGCCGTCTGCCGTTTCATATCGTATTCGGTGACGATGGCGCGGGTGGCGCGGCCGGTCGGGCGCGGCAGTGTCTTGAGTTCGTAGGGCCACTTGTCCACTGCGCTCAGATTGACGGTGGCGAGATATTCGGCGGCTTGCCGGTATTGCTCTGGATTGCCGGCGCGCGAACGGTCGAGCATGGGCTGCGGCTTCACCGGCTGGCTCACGGCGCCATAGCCCATCATGCGCGACACCACCTGCATCCACTCGTCGACATTGTGGGTCGAGCGCGCGATGCGCTCCATCGTGTGGCAGCTCGTGCAGTTGAGCAGGAACGCCTTCTGCTCCTCGGTGCCGGGGAAGCTCATCATCCACTCGGCATTGGTGAGCTGGCCGGCGAGGTTCTTGGTCTTGTCGAGCTTGAGATCGACGCTGGCCGTCTTCTCGGAGACGACATCGGTCGATGCGGGCGCCGACAGGTCATAGCCGATGGCGCGGATGGCGAGCGTGTAGTGGCCGGGCTCGAGCCGGTTCTCCGGGAAGACGTAGTGGCCTTTGGCATCGCTGGTCACGCTGACGGAAACGATGGACCCGTCCTTGTGCGCGGTGACGACGACGCCTTCCATGGCGCCTTCGGCCTGTGATGTGACTTGTCCGGAAATTCCGGCCGGCGCTTGCGTTACTGGTCCTTGCGCTGCCGGTCCCTGATTATCCGCGCGTGCCGCAGAGGATGCGCCTTGAACAAGCGTAACCGCCAGCGCGGTCATGCCCAGCATGACGACTGATTTCATTGCCCGCTCCCTAACGTCATTCTCTCTGCGTTCTTCTTTGGCGTGCAGAGTCGCGGCATCTTGCCCCTGCCACCCGTGCTTGCACAAGACCCATTCGGGCGGGGCGGGGATGCGTCCGGTGCGGCCGACTGGAATTCAGATCAGGTGATAAGCCCGCGCCGCAGCATCGAGCAGGAGACCGGCGAACAGGATCAAGCCGGCGTCGCGTTCGGACTTGAACAACATCAGGCAATTGTCGGGGTCGGAAATATCGAGGTGGTCGATCTGCCAGCCGAGATGGGCGGCGAAGGCGGCAAGGCCGAGCGTGAAGATAATGCCGGCGTGGGCGGTAAAGCCCGCGGCGCCGATCAGGATCACGGCGAGCCCGTAAAACAATGCGAGCATCGGCTTGGTGCGCTCGCCGAACAGCAACGCGGTCGATTTGATGCCGATCAGCGCATCGTCGTCGCGATCCTGATGCGCATAGATCGTGTCATAGCCGATCACCCAGGAAATCGATCCCGCGTAAAGTAGAAGCGCCGGCCAATCGAGCCGCCCGAACGTGGCCGCCCAGCCCATCAGCGCGCCCCAGGAGAAGGCGAGACCCAACACGATCTGCGGCCAATAGGTGATCCGCTTCATGAACGGATAGACCATGACGATTGCGAGCGAAGCGATGCCGAGCCCGATGGTGAAGCCGTTGAAGCTGATCAGCACCGCAAAGCCGACCAGCGCCTGCAGGATCAGAAACAGCGCCGCCTGGGCGACGCTCACTTGGCCGGATGGAATAGGACGCGAGCGGGTGCGTTCGACGCTGCCGTCGAGATCGCGGTCGACGATGTCGTTCCAGGTGCAGCCGGCGCCGCGCATGGCGAATGCACCGATGAAGAAAAGGGCGATGTGGGCGAGGCTCGGAGCCTTGGCGTGAGCCGCGACCGCGGCGAGCGCCGACGACCACCAGCACGGCAACAGCAGCAGCCAGGAGCCGATAGGGCGGTCGAGACGGGCCAGCCGCAAATAGGGTCGCAACCAGCCCGGAGCGAGCGTGTCGACCCAATTGCCGGTCGAGTCGGCAACCGTCTGCGTCGCCTGCCTGTTGGTCGCTGGAGGCGTCGTTGCCGCCGGGTTCATCGGGCCAGCGGGTTGCCGGTCAAAGTATCGAACGTGCCGCGGCCGGTCTTGGTATTGGTCGCCGAATCGACGCTCGGCGTCTTGATGGCGTCGCTCAAGGTCGGCGCCTTTTGCGGCGGGGGGCCATCGTTGTTGCAGGCCATGGTTCTGAATTTGAGCGATTTTTCGTGATTGGTTTTCGAGATTGTGATCGCCTGGTCGGGCACGCCACACCACGTTTTATTGTCTTCGAGGAATTTGATGACGACGGCTTCGCTCGCCACGAATGTCGTCATCAGGGCGCAGACCTGTTTGCGGTCGACCTTGGCATTGATGGCGGCCTGCACTGCATCGGCCCGCTTCTTGGCCTCCGCGCTCAGCCGCGGAAAGTTCGCGCACTGGGCTTGCGGGTTACCTGCCGGTCCTCCGGGAGGCCCGCCTGGCGCCCCTCCCGGTGGACCGCTTGGCCAAGCAGCTCCGCTTGGCGCCCCTCCCGACGGACCGCTTGGCCAAGCTTGCGCGCTCGATGCACCGGGCGCTCCTGGCGGCGGTCCCCATTGCGCCAAGGTTGCGGTCCAGGGCGAAATCCCTCCGATCAGGGCAAATAGCGCCAAAGCGATGATGAGGTTTCGCTTCATGATTGGCTCTCTACCCGGTCTTTCGCACCCAGCCGCGTCCCGCCCTTGAGAAGCCGATTCTCGGTCGCAGGCCCTTAGCGAAACATTGCCCCATATTTGGGCTGCATTAAAGACTCGCTGAATTCGGCGACATGGGGGCAATCCGGCTCGAAAGCGCGGGGTGCGACGTTGACGCTTACTGGCCCTGCATTCACAAGAGCGCAGTTTCACGCGGATTGGCGACAGCGGTGCCCGGCTACGATTTCAAAAGCCCGCGTCTTTACGTGGATGCGCTGCTCGCGGCGGCGGCGGAAATCGCGCTCGAGCGGCCGCAGGCGCATTACCTGACCCGCGTGTTGCGGCTTAAAGCCGGGGACGCCGTCCTGGTCTTCAACGGCCGCGACGGCGAGTGGCAAGCGAGCCTGGCCGAGAGCGGCAAGCGCACGGTTTCGCTCGCCGTCGCGGCCCAGACCCGTCGGCAGACCAAGGCTCCGGACCTGCATTACCTGTTCGCTCCGCTCAAATCGGCGCGCCTCGATTACACGGTGCAGAAGGCCGTCGAGATGGGGGTCTCGCGGCTGCAGCCGGTCTTGACCCGTTACAGCCAGGTGACCCGCGTCAATCTCGAGCGCATGCGCGCCAATGCCATCGAGGCGGCCGAGCAGTGCGGAATCCTGTCGCTGCCCGAGATCGGCGAGCCTCAAGCGCTCACAAGCCTGATCGCACAACGCGAGCCGGAGCGGTGGCTGGTGTTTTGCGATGAAGATGCCGCTGCCGCAAATCCGGTCACAGCGTTGCGGGCTGTGCCCGCGCAAGCGCCGCTTGCTGTCCTCATTGGCCCGGAAGGCGGCTTTGCCGCTGACGAGCGCGTGGCGCTGCTTAGTCTGCCACGCGTGGCGCGATTGTCGCTCGGCCCGCGCATTCTGCGCGCCGACACGGCCGCCGTGGCGGCGTTGGCGGTGGTTCAGTCCGTACGCGGGGATTGGCGTTAGAGCATGATCCCGAAAAGTGGAAACCGGTTTTCGGAATAGATCATGCTCAAAGGTCTAGCGCGCTGTCAGGCCAGCCGTCAGTGGATCATCCACGGCGTGTCGATGCAGACGAAGCTGACGTAATCGCCGTATTTGCGGTGCACGCTCGTGACATGCGACAGGCGACCCCAGCGGGCGCAATAGTCGGCCGCGATCTGTTCGTAACTGGCGTCGACATCCGGCGAATAAGGAAAGATGCCGCCGGTGTCGTTGCCGGTGATGCCGATTCCGGGCCCGGCAAACCTGCCGCCATTGGAAAGCGCCACACCGCCGGTCACCAGGCCGGTCGCCAAGACGACACCGAGCGCGATCAAGACTTTCCGCAACATATGAGCCCGCCTCCGGTCACACAGGACGGTGGCCAACTTAGAACATGCCCCTTGCCTGCGGAACCCGGTCCGGGGCAGGACCCGCCCAAACCCCTCATTATTGGCCGTCGCGTAGCCAAAACATCACAGCATGGAATAGGCGCTGGCCACCATGCCGACCGGTCTCTTGTCCACGGAGTTGAGCAGCATGACGCGGCCGAAACTGGTGTTGCGGCCGATGCGCACGACGCGGGCGTCGGCGATGATGTCGAAATTCACCGGCCGCAGAAAATGCGTGGTCTGGTCGATCGTGCTCATCGGCCGATAGCCGTTCCACGCCGCCGAACAGGCGATGACCATGGCAGTGTCGGCAAGCGCCATCAGCGCCTGGCTGCAGACCACGGCGCCGTCGCAACAGGCCTTTTTGGAAAATGGCAGCCGCACGGTGGCGCCGGGCTGCCAGTCGGCTTGGGCGCCTGCGGGTCGCGAGGCCTCGACGCTTTCCACCAGCAGCGCCAGATCCTGCACCCAGGGCGCAAAGACCTCCGTCATCAGACGCCCCGCGGCCTGAAGACCGAATGCCGGCTGCGCTGTCTGCAGCTGGTGCACCTCACCCATCGCAAATCCCCCCAGTGTCGGCGGTGGCAGACACGTCTTGATGGTCGACGTAACGCGTGCGCCGGATCCGAAAAGCTTCTCTACGATGAACGGAAGAGGCCGCTGCGGCAGCGCCGCGCTATCCAGCGACAAAAAGGCGACACAACGAATCAGAGCAACAGACAAAGAGAACGTATCACAAGGCGAAAAACCGGCGTGCGTTTTGTGTGAAGGAAGGTGCGGTGACGCGGCGGTGATTTGACAGTGGCCCAGCGATGACTTGCTGTTGGCCCGCAGATGGTTTGGCGACATGATTTTCGTGCGGCAACCGCCAAGCGGGACATCTAAGCCACACCCGAACGATATGGTTCTGCGACCCTTGACCGGAACCGGCAGGCGCGGCACGGTTCACGCGGGGGGTACGGTCGGAGAGGGGCCAGAAAGCCATGTCCGGAGCGTTGTCGGCGGCCATTTCCAAAGCGTTGTCCGGGCGGATAGCCATCGCGTCGGGCGTCATGCTCAGCATGGTGCTAAGCTTGGCCGCGATCTCGCAGGTGCGGGCGGCGCAATGGTGGGAAAAGGAGTTCTGGATGTCCGGGCCGCGCTATGACCGGATCATGCCGGCTTGCGATTACCCCCGCGCACTCGACCGCATCATCTCCCAGTTCCATACCAAGGAATACGGTTTCTGGAATTCCGAACTGCGCATCGTCGGCGTCGAAGATATCAAGGAAACCGCGGTTATGCCTTGGGCGGCGCAATCCATTCCGCGCCGCTTTTGCAGCAGCACGGTGGTGATCAATGACGGCGCGCGGCACCCGATGTACTATTCGATCGCCGAAGATACCGGCATGATCGGCATGGATTGGGGCGTCAATTGGTGTGTGGTCGGGCTCGACCGCGACTGGGCCTATAATCCGCAATGCCGCTCGGCGCGGCCGTAATCTGCCGCAAAAATTTCAGCTTCGCTCTTACTGTTTGAGCGCCTCGAGCACGCAATCGCGCAGGCGGTTGTGATCGCGCGCGCCGCGTTGCGCATATTCGATCACCGTCTTGGCCACACGCGTCTTATCCACCGTTCTGGAGCTGCCGGTCTCGGCCGCATCGCCGTCGTTCAAACCAAGCGTGCGGCACACTTCCGCATAGGTGCGGGTCATGGCCGAGATCGCTTCCGGCTCGAAAGCTTCATTTCTGAACAGGCGGTAGATCGGCATGCCATTTCCTTTTGGAGCTTGCCTTGCCACGCTGGCGCGATCGGCCTGCGGCGCAAGCGCAAGATCGCGCGATGGAAGCGAACGAACGCCGCGAACTTACCCCAGATACGGAACTATACGCGATACCGCGCGCCTTTTTAAGCTGCGTGCGGTCAAATTCCGGCCATCCTTCATGAAACCCTGATCTAGCTTTATATTCTTGCGGTAGCTCGGTGTTGTGTTCTTTCTTTGTTCAGGACGAGCTTTTGTTCGATTATGGCGAAATTCCACAAAGCGGAGCGGGGAAGTCCATGCCGATTCTTTTCTGGTCTTTTGTCTGCGGCATTTGGCGTGCGGCGTTTGTTGTGTGCGTCCTCGCGCTCCTCGGCTTGCCGCTGCCGGCACGAGCGCAGAACTCGGATCAGAACGCGTCGGAACAGAATCAGCCGGGCCAGTTCGACTTCTATGTTTTGTCGCTGTCGTGGTCGCCGTCATTTTGCGCCGCCGCCGCCGACAGCAATCGCTACGGCGGACGGCAATGCGGCGCACGGCCGTTTTCGTTCGTCGTGCACGGACTGTGGCCGCAATACGAGCGCGGCTTTCCCGAATATTGCCAGGACCCGTCGCCGCGGCTCTATCACGGCATCGTCTCGTCGATGCTCGATCTGATGCCGGCGCTGCGGCTCATCTATAACGAATGGGACAAGCACGGCACCTGTTCGGGACTTTCAGCGCAGTCTTATTTCGACACCATTCGCAAAGCGCGCGCGGCGGTGAATATTCCGCCCGAATACGGCGATCTGAAAGAACCGCTCACCGTGACGCCGAACGCGGTCGAGGACGCTTTCATCAAGGCCAATCCCGGACTGACGACGAGCGGAATCGCGGTCGAATGTTCGCGGAACCGGATGAGCGAAGTGCGGCTTTGTTTATCCAAGGATCTGAAATTTCGCGACTGCCCGGAAGTCGCCAGGCGCAGTTGCCGTCGCGATCAGCTGGTCATGCCGCCGGTGCGTGGCGGCTGAACCCGGATTTTCGATTTTGCGCATGGCCTTATCGGAAAACCGGTGTCCACTTTTCCGGGACATGCACTAGATGAACTATCAGCACGCTTTCCATGCCGGCAATTTTGCCGACGTGCACAAGCACGTCGTGCTGACGCGCATCCTGCACCATCTGCGGCAGAAGGATTCCGCCTTTCGCGTCATCGACACCCATGCGGGAGCCGGTCGCTATGATTTATTCGGGCCGGAAGCTCTGCGTGCGCAAGAGTGGCGCGGCGGCATCGGTCGTGTCTTCGACGCTATACGTACAACTACTTATGGACAAAAAGTGGCGCAAGGAGACGACGCACAAACATTACTTGCGCCTTATCTCGACACCGTTGCCGCGCTCAATCCCGGCGGCGAACTTCGCAACTATCCCGGCTCGCCGCTGATCGCGCTGTCGCTGATGCGGCGGCAGGATCGCCTCATCGCCTGCGAGCGCGAGCCCCGCGCTGCAGCATTGCTCAAGACCGCGCTCAAGGGCGAGCCGCGCGCCAAGGTCCTGACGATCGACGGCTGGATGGCGCTCAACGCCAATGTGCCGCCAAAGGAACGCCGCGGCGTTGTCGTCGTCGACCCGTCCTATGAACAAACCGCCGATTATATGCGGCTTTCTGCGGCTTTTGCCGCGGCGAATCGCAAATGGCCGGCAGGCATTTATCTGTTCTGGTACCCGATCAAGGAGCGCGATGCGCCGGATGCGCTGGCGTGGCGGTTCCGTAAGCTCGACGTGCCGAAAATTTTGCGCTGCGAAATCATGCTCGGCGCGCCGCGCGCCGATACCGGCCTCGTCGGGTCCGGGCTCATCGTGGTGAACCCGCCTTTCGTTTTGGAGCGCGAGTTGCAAGCGCTTCTTCCAGCGCTTCGGAACTTGTTGTTGCCGGATGCAACCTGGCATCTCGATTGGCTCGCGCGCGAACAGACAACGACGGATAGTCGCGGATAAATTTGGATCCGCAGAACTACGACTGAAGTTGCACATCTCACGCGTCGTTCCCTCTTTTTCAGCAGACCAAATTAGTCTAATTGTTCCAATGCTGAGCTGCACGTTCCGCCTCCTGTGGGGGCCGGCGGAGTGACTGGGATCATCTGGGGCCCAAGACTCTTCATCCGTGTGGAATGTTTGGCTGGCCGCCGCGCCGTGGGGGGCGGCGAATGAACCACTGGGGAGTGAGTCAATGGCAATGACCGGTACGGTCAAATTCTTCAACGGGGAACGCGGTTACGGCTTCATCAAGCCAGACGATGGCGGCCGCGACGTGTTTGTTCACATTACCGCCGTTGAACGTGCAGGGCTGAAATCGCTTGTTGAGGGGCAGCGCATCAGCTTCGACGTGGAACCCGATAAGAAAGGCAAGGGTCCCAAGGCCGTAAATCTCGTCGTCACGGGCTGAGCCGACGACAGCTTTAGTCGCGGCGTCATCGACGACACTGCAGAATGGAAGAAGCGGGCGGGAACGCCGTGAGCCGCCGTGTTTTTGTTTTTTCTGACTGAGCTCTTGCGCTATTCTCATGCGCGATCCTGTCGCAGTAGTCTGCAGCGGCATTTCTCTCGAAAATCTCTCGGCCAAAATCGCGGATGCAAAACCTTAAATCCGCAAAGCAAATGGTGCTGCAATGATGATCCTGCGTACGTCGCCGCCTTCGCCGTTCGGCCGCAAGGCTCGTATCGCGATTTCGCTGCTCGGCTTCGACGGCGACGTAAAAATTGAAGCGGCCGATCCGACCGACGCCAGCGACAGCGTCCGCCAGCAAAATCCGCTCGGCAAGATTCCGGTACTGATCGCCGACGACGGCACAGCCTATTACGACTCGCGTGTGATCGTCGATTATCTCGATGACCGCGCCGGCGGCGGCAAGATCGTGCCGCGCGAGTCCAAGACGCGGCTCGCAGCGCTGCGGCTGCAGGCCTTGTGCGACGGCATTCTCGATGCCTCGATCCTCACCGTCTACGAGGCGCGCTGGCGGCCGGCCGAGCACCACGTTGCCAAATGGGTCGATCATCAGGTCGGCAAAGTGGCGCGCGGGCTCAAGGTGCTCGAAGCCTCGCCGCCCGAATTCGATGCCGATTCAAAAGCGCTGCCGAATGTCGGACAGATCGCGCTTGCTTGCGCGCTTGGCTATCGCGATCTGCGCTTCGACGGCAAGTGGCGCGCCGATCATCCGCGGCTTGTCGCCTGGCTCGATAAATTCGCCGCGCGCGTGCCGGCCTATGCCGCGACCAAAGTAACGGCGTAATATTCCCGATTTATAGATCTTCACGCGCGACGTCGGCCGGCGAGTCATCGCCTATATCGCGTTTGCTCGCTCCTATTGGGTTGTCCGCCATGTCGCTTTTTACGATCGACGAACTTGAGGGCGCACTCAAAACCGTGCACGCCTTCGTGCCGCCGACGCCGGCGCATGCTTGGCCGCTCCTTGCCAAAGCGACCGGCGCCACGGTCATCGTCAAGCACGAAAACCATACGCCGACCGGCTCGTTCAAGGCGCGCGGCGGCCTAGTGTATGTCGATACGCTGGTGCGTGGCGGCGCGAAGCCCGCCGGCCTCGTCACCGCGACGCGTGGCAATCACGGCCAGTCGATCGCGGCAGCGGCGACCAGGAACGGCATTCCGGTCGCGATCGTGGTGCCGGAGGGCAACTCGCCTGAAAAGAATGCTGCAATGGCGGCCTTCGGCGGTGAGATCATCACCGGCGGCAAGGACTTTGACGAGAGCCGCGGCATCGCTGCCGCGATCCAGCGCGAGCGCGGCTATCATTTCGTGCCGTCGTTTCACCGCGAGCTGGTGAAGGGCGTGGCGACCTATGCCTATGAGCTCTTCAGCGCTGATGTCGCTCTCGACGCCATCTATGTGCCGATCGGCATGGGGTCGGGCATCTGCGGCCTGATCATGGCGCGCGATCTGATGGGGCTCAAGACTGAGATCATCGGGGTCGTTGCGGATAATGCGCCGGCGTTCGCTTTGTCCTTTGCCGCCAGCCATCCGGTGCAGACCAACTCGGCGGCGACATTTGCCGACGGCGTGGCGACGCGCGATCCTCCGGCCGAGGCGCTTGAGATCATCAAGAAAGGCGCAAGCCGCATCGTGCGTGTCAGCGAAGACGAGATCGCGGACGCGATCCGCCTCTATTACACGACGACGCATAATCTCGCCGAGGGCGCGGGCGCCGCTCCGCTCGCCGCGCTGATGAAAGAAAAGAGCCGCTATGCCAGCAAATGCGTCGGCCTCATCCTTACCGGCGGTAATATCGACATGCCGGTGATGGAAAAGGTTCTGCGAGGCGAAACGCCTGGCGTCTGAAAAACGAAAACCCCGGGGCTTGCGAGGCCCGGGGCGTTTGACGCCGTAATCTCAAAAGCTTGATCTTTTCCAGATCATGCTCCCGACAAAGCGAAGATCAGTAGAACCTGTAGTTCACACCGGCGCGCAGAATGTTAGTGTGGAACGATACGTTGTCGTTCACAAGCCCGGCGCCGCAGTTCAGACCGCAGTTGAACTTGCCGAGATCGACATAAAGATATTCGACCTTGGCTGTCCAATTCTGGGTGATTGCACCCTCAAGCCCGCCGCCAAGCGTCCAACCGGCATTGGTGGAGCTTGCCGCGGCAAAGCCCGTGTCGAGGCCCGGATATCGCCGAACGCCGCACCGGCGGTGACAAAGGGCATGAAGCGATCGGCGGCATAGCCGATGCGGCCGCGGACCGTCGACAGTCAAGTGTCGCTCGTCTTACAGCCGAGCGGGCAACCATTATTGGTCGAGCCGTTGATGTCGGCCCAATCGATGTCAGCTTCGACGCCGAACACCGCGCGGCCCCATTGATAATTGTAGCCGATGGTGCCGCCGACGAGGCCGCCCGAGATGTTGCGGTTGCCGGTCGAGTCCCAGCTCGAATTGCCGAATGCGCCGCCGCCGTTGAGGCCGACATAGAAGCCGGTCCAGCTATAGGGAACGTAGACCGGGGCCTTCGGATAGTAGGGAACCGGCGCCGGGCGCGCGAGAGATCAGCCGTTGCCGCCGAACCCGCCAGCGCCACCAGGCCGATCAATGCAAGCACAAGCGCTTCATTAGTAGTCCTCCAGACGCAAACGCCGCGCGCGTGAGTACAAGGTGCGCGCATAGTATTCAGGAGGATATTTTACGCTAGTGTAGAAAAAACACAGCGCTATTCTTCATCATGTTTGTATTGTGGCGAAATTACACTTCGCTGCGTCGAGGTTATTGCTAAGTATGTCTTAAGACCGGTGAAAATATGATGAATTAACTCTGAAGATATATTTCCTGTGGATGAAAGGTGGCGTCACGAAAACGCTGCCCGGCGTGCATCGTCAGCAGCGGCTATCCGCGGAAATCCGGCTCAGAAGTGGTAGTTCACGCCGAGGCGAATGAGGTTGGCGGTGAGGCCGTTATTGGTGCCGGTGACCGAGAAGCTCCGATCGGCAAAGTCGAGATAGAGCCACTCCGCTTTCGCCGACCAATGCGGCGTGAAGCCGATCTCGGCGCCGCCGCCCGCGGCCCAGCCAAAGCTGGAATGGCTTTCCGAGGGGTTACCGGAAGTGTCCGCGGTCAGGCCGCCGTAGGCCAAACCGGCGGTGCCGTAGATGAGCACATTGCCGATGGCGACGCCGGCGCGGCCGCGCACGGTGCCGAACCAGGGATTGGAGAACTGCCAGGGCGCAAAAGTGTCTTCGGCGCCGGACAGATTGATATCGCCCTCCAGGCCGTAGACGAAATTGCCATGCTGCCAGTTGAAGCCGGCCTCGGCGCCGCCGGTGACGCCTGTCGGGTGGGTCGGATTGTTATCCACCGAGCCCCATTCATAGCCGAGCGTGGCGCCGAGATAGGGACCGGCCCAGCTGAAGGCGAGCGGTGGGGGCGCCGTGTAGTATTGATAGGCAGGAAGGTCGGCGGCTGCTGCTGCGCCTGCCGTTCCGAGAAAGAGTGCGGTAGCCAAAGCCGCGCTAGTCTTGGCCGCGCCAGTCTTGTTCATGATGGCCTCCCAAAATGAAATCGGGCGGAACGTGTGACGCGCAAGAAACGCTTTGCGGCGTCAAAGAAAGCGCTGAAGGCCGTTTGTCCGATCTGAAGAATTTATCGCGATTTTTAAGTTAAACAGTGCTGAATCCTTAAGTAGCTCCAAGTTGATATCGTTAAGAAACTGTATATTTGACAGGACGCAGCGGCTTGCGCGTCTTGCAAGCTGCTGTCGCGGATTTCCGAGACATGAGCGGTCCAAAGCCAGACATAGCCAAGGAAGAGACGGCCAAGGAAGGTGCGGCGCCCGAGATCGAGCCGATTGAGGACGACGACGAGGAGTCGCTGCCGCAAACCGACGATGAATCGGCAAAGCTCGACTTCGACGAGGCGCAAGGCTCGTCTCAAGCCTCGTCTGAAGGTTCGCTCGCCGCCGGCCGCGCCGCCATTGTCGCGCATCTCAAGCACTCGCCGTCGCGGCCTGGCGTCTATCGCATGATCGATTCGCGCGGCGACGTGCTCTATGTCGGCAAGGCCAAGAACATCAAGAAGCGCATTGCCGCCTATGCGCGCCCGACCGGGCTCGACACCCGCATCGAGCGCATGGTCGCTGCGGCCCGCACGCTCGAATTCGTCGTCACCCGCACCGAAACCGAGGCGCTGCTGCTCGAGGCCAACCTCATCAAGCGGCTGCGGCCGCGCTTCAATGTCACGCTGCGCGACGACAAGTCGTTTCCCTATATCGTGATCACGACGGATCACTGGGCGCCGCAGATTCTCAAGCACCGCGGCGCACACACGCGGCCCGGCCACTACTACGGCCCGTTCGCCTCGGTCTGGGCCGTCAATCGCACCGTCAATGCCTTGCAGCGCGCGTTCCTGTTGCGCTCGTGCAGCGATTCGTTTTTCGAAAGCCGCACCCGGCCATGCTTGCTCTATCAGATCAAGCGCTGCTCGGCGCCGTGCACCAAGGAGATCGACTTTCAGAATTATGCGACTCTGGTGCGCGAGGCGAATGCGTTTTTGTCGGGCCGCAGCAAGGCGGTGAAGGACGAATTGGCGCAGGAGATGGACACGGCCTCGACGGCGCTCGATTTCGAGCGCGCGGCGATCTATCGTGATCGCCTCGCGGCGCTATCGGCGATCCAATCGCATCAGGGCGTCAATCCGCGCGGCGTCGAGGAGGCCGACGTTTTTGCCGTGCATCAGCAGGGCGGATTTTCCTGCGTCGAAGTCTTCTTCTTCCGCACCGGACAGAACTGGGGCAACCGCGCTTATTTTCCCAAAGCCGACCGCTCGGTCGGACCGGAAGAAGTTCTCGGCGCGTTTCTCGGGCAGTTCTATGACGACAGGCCGGCGCCGCGGCTGATCCTGATCTCGCACGACATCGAGGATCGCGCGCTGCTTGCGGAAGCGCTCGGCACAAAATCCGGCCACAAGGTCGAAATCTCGCAGCCGCAGCGCGGCGAGAAGAAGGACCTGGTCGAGCATGCGCTCGCTAATGCGCGCGAAGCGCTCGGGCGCAAACTCGCCGAGACGAGTTCGCAGCAAAAGCTCCTCACTCAGCTTGCCGAGACTTTCCACCTGCCGCGCGTGCCGCGCCGCATCGAAGTCTATGACAACAGCCACATCCAAGGCTCGAACGCGGTCGGCGCCATGATCGTTGCCGGCGTCGAAGGCTTTCAGAAAGGCCAATACCGGAAATTCAACATCCGCTCGTCATCGCTGACCCCTGGCGACGATTTCGCCATGATGCGCGAAGTCTTGTCGCGGCGGTTCAAGAGGCTTTTGGCCGAGGCGCCGCGCGGGGAGGGCGCGGAGACTGTCCCGACGGGACTGCAGGAAGACGGCGAAGCTTTTGAGACGCCGGAAGCCGACGAACAAATCGCTTCGCCCTGGCCGGATCTTGTTCTGATCGACGGCGGGCAGGGCCAACTCGGCGTAGCGCGCGAAGTTTTAGGCGAATTGGGCGTCGAGGCGCCGCTGGTCGCTATCGCCAAGGGGCCGGACCGCGATGCCGGGCGCGAGACCTTCTTTCTTCCCGGCCGCGACTCGTTCAAGCTGCCGCCGCGCGACCCGGTGCTCTATTTCGTCGAGCGGCTGCGCGATGAGGCGCATCGTTTTGCCATCGGCTCGCACCGGGCGCGGCGGACGCGAGACCTGCGCGAGGCCGGGCTGCAGGAGATTGTCGGCATCGGCCCGACGCGCAAGCGCGCACTTTTGCATCACTTCGGCACGCTCAAAGCCATTGAGCGCGCCTCGGTGACCGACTTGATGGAGGTTGACGGCATCAGCGCCGAAACGGCACGCCGAATTTACGAGTTTTTTCACGAGGGTGCGGCTTAAGGACCCTTCCGGAGTGTTAAGGCGGCGGCCGCGAAAAGTGGCGATCGAGCAGGCTTTATGGGCATAACTGCGCTGTTAACATTGCCGTGCCTAACGCTGGCATGCGCGCTTGGCTCTGTCCGTTCCGTTACGGCGGCGCTATGGTGGCTTTATGAATACGTCTACCGCGACGACAAGACCGGCAACGGGAGCAACGGCGCCCGCACGGCTGCCCGTCCGTCCGCTGACCTTGCCCAACATTCTCACCTACGGGCGCATCGTCGCGGTGCCGCTCGTGGTCGGCGCCATGTTCTGGCAGAACATTTTGCACGGGCCGCTGTGGCTGCGCTGGGTCGCGCTCGGCATCTTCATCGCCGCCGGTGTGTCGGACTTTCTCGACGGCTATTTCGCCCGCATTTGGGAACAGCACTCCTCGCTCGGCCGCATGCTCGACCCGATCGCCGACAAGCTTCTGGTCGCCTCCTGCCTGCTGATGCTCGGCGCCGAGAAGACCATCCACGGCTGGTCGCTATGGGCCGCTGTGGTGATTCTTTGCCGCGAGATCCTGGTGTCGGGCCTGCGCGAATATCTCGCCGAGCTGCGCGTCAGCGTGCCGGTGACGCGGCTCGCCAAATGGAAGACCACGCTGCAGCTCATAGCCGTCGGCTTTCTGATCTGCGGCGAGGCCGGCGATGCCATCGTGCCGGTGGTGACGCAGGTCGGCATCGTGCTGTTGTGGCTGTCGGCGCTGCTGACGCTCTATACCGGTTGGGATTATCTCTATGCCGGGCTGCACCATCTCTATCAGGAGGATGCGTGAAGCTTCGCTACTTCGCCTGGGTGCGTGAACGCGTCGGTCTCGCGGAAGAAGATGTGGATCCACCCTCGGGCGTCGCCACCGTTGCCGATCTGGTGGCGTGGCTGACCAAGCGCGGCGAGGGCTATGCCTATGCTTTCGAGAATCCCAAGGTGATCCGCGCCGCGATCGACAAGAGCCATGTCCGCGCCGACGCTCGGATCGCGGGCGCCGGCGAAATCGCGTTTTTTCCGCCGATGACCGGCGGATGATACTTTTGCGGCCGAATTTAGCGACGATGAACACAACCGTCCGCCTGCAGCGTGAAGTCTTCGACGTCGCCGCCGAGGTGAAAAAGCTCACCCAGGGCTCTGTAGATCGGCGCAACGATATTGGCGCGGTGGTGACGTTCACCGGCATCTGTCGCGCCGACGAGAACGGCGAGAAGATCGCGGCGCTCACGCTTGAACATTATCCCGGCATGGCGGAGGCCGAGATCGCGCGTCATGTCGATGAAGCATCCGCGCGCTGGCCGCTGCTCGGCGTGACGGTGATCCACCGTTTCGGGCGCATCGTGCCGGGCGAAGATATTGTCATGGTGGCGACTGCATCGAGCCACCGCGAGGCTGCCTTCGCGGCAGCCGAATTCCTGATGGATTATCTGAAGACCCGCGCGCCGTTCTGGAAGCAGGTCGAGAAGCCGAGCGGCACGACCTGGGTCGACGCGAAGGTCACCGACGATTTCGCGGCCGATCGGTGGACTGCGCCGCGGCGCGAAGCGACGAAATAGCAACGATCAGCGCTTCGTCTTTTCGCCTGTCTTAAACCGCGCCACCATGAAATCGACAAAAGCCCGCACATTCGGCGTCAGATGGCGCATCTGCGGATAGACCAGTGAAATCGGAATGGGCCGCGGATTGAACTCGGCCAGTACCGGCACGAGTTTCTTCTGCGCAATCGCTATATCGAGATAGTAATTGTGTAACTGCGCGAGGCCATAGCCCGCGGTCGCGGCGTCGCACATCGAGGCGCCGTCGGTCAGCGTCATGGCGCCGCTCGGCGTCAGCGTCGTTTCGCCGTCCGCGGTGGCAAAACGCCAATCCCTGGTCTGCCGCGTATCGCGCGCGGCGAAGGCGAGACAATTATGCGCCTTTAGATCGTCGAGCGTCTTCGGCCGGCCGTGTTTGGCGAGATAGCGCGGTGAGCCCACCACGTTGAATTGCGTGGTCGTCAGGCGGCGCGCGATCAGGCTTGAATCCTGCAGCGCGCCGAGGCGTACAGCAACGTCGACGCCTTCCTCAATTAGATCGATATAGCGGTCGGTAAAAGTGATGCGCAGCCGCACGTCGGGATATTCGTCCTGAAACGCGCCGAGCGGCGGGACAAGCTTGAGCCGTCCGAACGCGATCGGAACGTCGATGCGCAGCGTGCCCGACGGCCTGATCTGGGCGCGCTTGAGCACCTGTTCGGCCTCGTCGATGGCGGCAAGCGCCTGCCGGCAGCGCTCAAAGAACGCCGCGCCGTCTTCGGTCAGGCTGACGCGGCGGGTGGTGCGCAGGAGAAGCGGCGTGCCGATCTGATCCTCAAGCCGCTTGATGGCGTTACTGACGCCGGACTGGGTAATGCCGAGATCGGTCGCGGCGCGCACAAAGCTCTGCCTTTCCGCCACTTTCACGAAGATCGCCAAGGTTCGCAGGTCCGGCATAGGCCCTCATATATCACTGATAGTGATAGATGAGATTACCATAGACCCGATTATCCGGCTACGCCCGAAGCATAAATTGCAGAATGCGCCATCGTGGCGCGAACCAACAAGGAGCAGGCCATGAGTTCTGCACATGCAGTCACTTCGGTGCCCTCGGCGCGCTACGGCGATTCCGGCCGCGGCGGACAAGTCAGTGTAAATCGCGAATTGCTGATCGCCGGGGCGCTTTTCGTTGCGCTCGTGATCGTCGGCACGGCGTTCTTCTTTGCCGTGGCCCCGACCATCGCCAACCTCGGCGCGCTATACGGTCCCACCACGTAATCAGGAAACGGGTCGTTCCGGCAGCTGCCACGGCTTAATGCCGGCGCCATCCGGAGAAATGAGGAGAAAAACATCATGAACGCGCTGCATTTGACCGAACGCGCCGTCAGTTCACGAACGGCAGGCATCGGTGAAGGTCTATTTTCGTTGATCGGCGAATGGCTGCGCCGCATCGAGGGCCGGCGCGAACTCGCCGGCCTGTGTGATCGGGCGCTGCGCGACATCGGCATCACACGCGTTGACGCGATGCGCGAAGCGGACAAGCCGTTCTGGCGTGACTGACGACGAAATAAAAAACAGCCCAACCGGCACGCGCCGCCTGGGCTGTTTTGCTTTGTTCGCCGCAGCGCGTGTTACGCTGCCGCGGCGTTGCCTTTGGGCTGCACTTCGGCGGTGTAGTCGTCCATCAGCTGCTGCGTGATACGGCTGGGCGTGAACTTCCAGTCGGCGATCTCGGCAACGGCGGTCACCTCGGCGGCGGAGCCGGTGATGAAGCATTCGGAGAAGCCCGACAGCTCTTCCGGCATGATGCGGCGTTCGATCACTTCGAAATAGCGCCGGCGCGCCAGCTCCATCACCGTCGAACGCGTGATGCCGGCCAGGAAGCAATCGGCGATCGGGGTGTGGATCTTGCCATCCTTGATGAAGAAAATATTGGCGCCGGTGCATTCGGCGACGCGGCCCTGCCAATCGAGCATCATGGCGTCGGCATAGCCGCGCTTCTCCGCGCGGTGTTTGGAGATGGTGCAGATCATGTAGAGGCCCGCCGCCTTGGCGAGACAGGGCGCGGTCTTCGGATCGGGACGGCGGTATTCGGCGAGGTCGAGCCTGATGCCCTTCAAGCGCTGCGCCGGGTCGAAATAGCTCGGCCATTCCCAGGTCGCGATCGCAAGATGGATCTTGTTGTTCTGTGCCGAGACGCCGAGCGCCTCGGAGCCGCGCCATGCGATCGGGCGCACATAGGCGTTTTTCTGATTGTTCTTTTCCAGGACCATGCGCTTGGCGGCATCGATTTCAGCGACGCTGTAGGGAATCTCGAAATCGAGGATTTTCGCGGAATTCTTCAGCCGTTCCGAATGCTTGGTGCTGTGAAAGACCTCGCCGCCATAGGCGCGCTCACCCTCGAACACGGCGCTCGCGTAGTGCAGGGCGTGCGTGAGCAGGCTGATCTTGCAGTCCACCGTCGGGATGAGTTTTCCGTCGAACCAGATCAGATCGGAGCGTTCGTCAAACGGCACAGCAGCCGGCGCTGATGGGGTGGCTGATGACATGGCGTCGCCCCTCACGGGGTCTCCCTTTGTGCCCAATCCGCTCAAATTCTACCGGCGCCGTGAACCTTACCGGCATAAGCAATGGGACGCTTTTGCTTCGGGAGCGGACTCTCGTTATGGTCTGGCCACTCCAAAAGACGAGTCATCAGAGTGCGCTACGGCGCCCTGCGCAACGTCCGGGGCGGCCCGGTCACGAAACGATATCGTGTTTTCGAGATTAACAATTCACCGGAAATATGTCAATATAGCTGACCTAAATGGCTGATATCACCGTCGTGAGCACACCCCGTTCCGCAGCAGCTGCAATCGACGCCGCGCAAGACGCTGCGCAAGATAACGTGCGAGGTACCGCACAAGCCGACGCGCAAAGCGCGGCGGAGCCTTATTTCGATCTCATCGAATTGTTGTTTTTCGCCTATCGCGATTTCGTCGGCGATCCCGATGAAGTTCTGGAAAAGCTCGGGTTTGGGCGGGCGCACCACCGTGTGCTGCATTTCGTCAACCGCAATCCCGGCATGAAGGTCGCCGAGCTGCTCGTCGTTCTGAAAATTACCAAGCAATCGCTCGGCCGCGTGCTCAAGCAGCTGATCGATGAAGGCTATGTGGTGCAGAAGGCCGGCGCCGACGACCGGCGGCAACGGCTCCTTTATGCCAGCGCCGCGGGCGAGGCGCTGGCGACGAAGCTTGCCGGTCTGCAGGCCGTGCGCATTCAGCGCGTGCTGGCCGATCTCGGTCCGGATTCGCGCGAGGCGGCGCGGCGCTTTCTCGCCGGCATGATCGACGCCGAGGACCGTGACCGCGTGCTGGGTCTGATCGCGCGCGCGGATTCTGTTGCCGGGCGCGCCCGCGGCGAAGATGACGTGTTATGAGCAACATGGACGTAAAGCCGGAGGCGGCGCCGAATCCGGCTGACGATGCCCGGCATCTCCTTGTCGTTGACGACGACCGGCGCATCCGCGCGCTATTGTCGCGCTTCCTGCTCGGCGAGGGTTACCGCGTTTCGACTGCGGAAACCGCCGCCGACGCGCGGGCCAAGCTCGCCGGCTTGAAATTCGATCTGCTCATTCTCGACGTCATGATGCCGGGCGAAAGCGGGTTTGATTTCGCGCGAACCATCCGCACCACCTCCACGGTGCCGATCCTTATGCTGACGGCGCGGGACGAGAAGGAGAACCGCATCAAGGGGCTCGAGATCGGCGCCGACGATTATCTGGCGAAGCCGTTCGAGCCGCGTGAGCTGGCATTGCGCGTCGCTAATATTCTTAAGCGGGCGCGGCCGCCGAGCGCGGCGCCGGCTGAGTCGGTCCGCTTTGGGCCGTTTGTCTATCACCTGGCGCGCGGCGAATTGCGCAAGGGCGAGGAGGTGATCCGGCTCACCGACCGCGAGCGCGATATGCTTCGTGTCTTGACCACGAGCGCCGGCGAGACGGTGCCGCGCCAGGCGCTCGCCGGCTCGGGCGAAGCGGTAAGCGAACGCACCGTCGACGTGCAGGTCAACAGGCTGCGCCGCAAGATCGAGCGCGATCCGAGCAATCCCTTGATCGTGCAGACGGTGCGCGGGGTCGGCTACCGGCTGGTCGCGACGGTCTGAGCGGCATCATGACGGGCTCCGCATGGCAAGCTTAGACGACGGCATCGGACGCTTGCGCAACGCCGCCGGCCAATTGGCCGACGCGGTGAATGCCGTTGCCGGCGTCTTCGCTGTCGCGTTGCGCCCGATCGTCGGGCCAATTGCCGGTAATTGGGATCGCCTCGGACGCTTCCTCAAATCGGTGATGCCGAAGGGGCTCTATGCCCGCTCGCTTCTGATCATCATCGTACCGATGGTGGTGCTCCAATCGGTGGTCGCCTTTTTGTTCATGGAGCGACACTGGAACCTGGTGACGACTTATCTGTCGTCGGCGGTGACGCAGGAGATCGCGACGCTGATCGACGTCTATAAGACCTATCCGCAGGATCCCGATCACGCGCAGCTGCGCCGCATCGCGCAGGATCGTCTCGGTCTCGTTGTCGATTTTCTGCCTGGCGCGCAATTGCCGCCGCCCGGGCCCAAGCCGTTCTTCTCCCAGCTCGATGAAGCGCTGTCGGAAGAGATCAGCAAGCAGATCGGGCTGCCGTTCTGGATCGATACGGTCGGTCGCTCCTCGATCGTGGAAATCCGCATCAAGCTCGACGACACGATCATGCGCGTCTTCGCCAAGCGCGCCGATGTCTACGATCCCAATTCCTGGATCTTCCTGGTCTGGATGGTGGTGACCTCGCTCGTCGTGCTCGCCATCGCGATCGCCTTCCTGCGCAACCAGATCCGGCCGATCGTGCGGCTTGCCGACGCGGCAGAGGCCTTCGGCAAGGGCCGCGAGGCGCAGAATTTCCGGCCCCGCGGAGCGCGCGAAGTCCGCCGAGCCGCCGCGGCGTTTCTGGAAATGAAAGGCCGTGTCGAGCGCGCCATCGAGCAGCGCACCACGATGCTTGCCGGCGTCTCGCACGACCTGCGCACCATCCTGACGCGTTTCAAGCTCGAGCTCGCGCTTTTCGGCGACACGCCGGAAATCGACGCCATGAAAAAAGACGTCGACGAAATGGCAGCCATGCTCGAGGCCTATCTCGCCTTCGCACGCGGCGACATGGGCGAGCAGTCGGCGCCGACCGATATCGCGGCGCTTCTCGAGGAGCTCAAGCTTGACACCGAGCGCCACGGCCACCGGGCGAGCGCCAATTTCTACGGACCGCCCGAAGTCACGGTGCGGCCGGCGGCGTTCAAGCGCTGCCTCGCCAATCTCGTCACCAATGCCGGACGTTTCGGCTCGACCGTGGCCATCACCGGCCACCGCGATCACCGCTGGCTCAATGTGACGGTGGACGATGACGGGCCCGGCATTCCCGTGCATTTGCGTGACGACGTGTTCAAGCCGTTCCTGCGTCTCGATGACGCGCGCAATCAGGACGAGGGCGGCACCGGACTCGGACTTGCCATCGCCCGCGATATCGCGCGCTCGCACGGCGGCGACATCACGCTCGGCGATTCACCGCTCGGCGGCTTGCGCGCCAATGTCCGCGTGCCGGTCTGATATTTGGTCGCACCGCGATATTTGACGATGTAATATTTGATCGCGGCCTGCGCGCGCCGGTTCCAAATAAATCGGTACGGTGTTTCAAACACTTCACGCCGAGTTCCAAACAAAGCGGCGCCGTGTTGCTCACAGCCATCTCGCGTGATCCGTAAATAATCCAACTCTCGCCTTAATTGCACCACGCGACGCTTATTTATGCGCGCCCTTCGTTGGGGCCATCCCGGAGAGTCTGAATGGTGGTGCGTTTGGGCGCCGCGCTTTGCGTCGTCGCAATTCTGTTTGCTTACTCCTCGTCGTCAGTCATCAAGTCCGGCCATGCCGTGCGCAACGCCATACGCGGCGTCGCGGCGGCCGAGCCGTGGCCGACGCAGTCGGCGTTACTCGAGCGCAAGAAATTGAATGCGGCTGCGAGCGGCGTGACGATTTTGGGCACGGCGTCGACCTACAATCCATTGCGGCCCGGCTTTCGCTCCGGCGGCACGGAAACGGCGTCCGGCGAGACCTACGATCCGGCCGGCTGGAATGCCGCGATTAAGATTGAGTTGCGCGACTGGTTCGGCGGCGTGCGCTACGGCAAGGACTACCAGCCGAGTTTCGCTCTCGTTGCCAGCGGCGATAAGCAGGCAGTCGTCAAAATCAACGACGTCGGGCCACTCGAACCCGGCCGCATCATCGACTTTACCGAACAGACGATGCGCTATTTCGACCCGACGCTCGAGCTCGGGCTGATTTATCCGGTCGAGGTCAAGCCGCTTCTCGGCAATGACTGGCTGCCCGGACCGATCGTCGCGGCCGCCAACTGATCCAATTAGGCCTTGAAAGAAATTGCATTTCCCGCCATTTCGGTGCCGGGAAATCGCTGCCGCTTTGGCTGCTGCCCCAAAGGCAAGGCAAGAAGCCAAATACGGAAAGACCTGGAATGGAAGAGAAAATCGAGAGCCGGCCGTTCGAGGCTGACGTCGCCAAGCTCCTGCACCTGATGGTGCATTCGGTCTATTCCAACAAATCGGTATTCTTACGCGAACTGATCGCCAATGCTGCGGATGCCTGCGAGCGCTTGCGCTATGAGGCGCTGTCGGATCCCGCGCTGCTTGGGCACGGCGCCGATAGCGATGCCAAACTCGCGATCACCGTTGCCCTCGATCCGGACGCGAAATTGCTTGCGATCGAGGATAACGGCATCGGCATGAGCCGCGATGAGATGATCGAGGCGCTTGGCACCATCGCGCGGTCGGGGACCAAGGCGTTTCTGGACAAGATCGAAGCGGCGCAGAGCGGTGAGGACACGGGCAAGGACAACGAGAAGCAAGGCGAGAAGGCAGTTGAGGGAAGCCCGCTGATCGGGCGGTTCGGCGTCGGCTTCTATTCGGCCTTCATGGTGGCTGAACGGGTTGACGTGCTCTCCCGCCGCGCCGGCAGCGACGCGGCCTGGCAATGGAGCTCGGACGGCAAAGGTGAATATGCGGTGTCGCCGCTGCCGCTCGATGCCGCGCCGCGCCGCGGCACCCGCGTCGTGCTGCACCTGTTGGACGACGCCAAGACCCATGCCGAGCGCGCAACCATCGAACAGCTCGTCCACGCGCAATCCGGCCATGTGCCGGTGCCGATAACGGTGATCGAGAAGCCGGGCGCCGAGGCCAAGGAGATCACCGACGGTGCGGCGCTCTGGGCCAAGCCGAAATCCGAGATCAAGCCGGCCGACTACACGGACTTCTACCGCAGCATCGCCGGTGCTTTCGACGAGCCGGCGCTGACCATCCATTATCGCGCTGAGGGGCGGCAGGATTACACAGCGCTGCTTTTCGTGCCCGGTTCGCGGCCGTTCGATCTGTTCGATCCGGACCGCAAGGGCCGCATCAAGCTCTACGTCAAGCGCGTCTTCATCACCGATGATGCGGATATCCTGCCGCGTTATTTGCGCTTCGTGCGTGGGCTGGTCGACTCGGCCGATCTGCCGCTGAACGTGTCGCGCGAGAAAATCCAGGAGAGCCCGCTTCTGGTCGCGATCCGGAAGGGCGTGACCGGCCGCGTTTTGTCCGAGCTTGAACGGCTCGCCGACAAGGAACGGGAGACCTATGCCAAGATCTGGGACGTGTTCGGTGCGGTGCTCAAGGAAGGCATTTACGAGGATTTCGAGCGTCGTGACGCGCTCCTGAAGCTTGCACGGTTCAAGACCACCGCGGCCGGCGACGCGTGGCGGAGCCTTGCCGATTATATCGCCGGCCTGAAGACCAACCAGACCGCGATCTATTATCTCGCCAGCGATGAAATCGAACGGCTGAAATCCTCGCCGCATCTCGAAGGCTTTCGCGCCCGCGGCATCGAGGTGCTGCTGTTACCCGATCCGGTCGATACATTCTGGGTCATGCCGGGCGTATCGTTCGACGGCAAGCCGTTCAAATCGGTGACGCAAGGCGCGGCTGACCTCGCGCTCATTCCGCGGCTCGACGCCGCCGAGGCGGGGGCGCCCGACATCGCTGAAACGGTCAAACAGTTTCTGGCATTCCTGAAATCGACGCTTGGCGATCAGGTCGCGGAGGTGAGGGCGTCGGAACGGCTCACCGATAGCGCGGTCTGTCTAGTGGCGGCTGAAGCCGGTCCGGATCGCGCGCTGGAAAAGATTCTGGCCAGCGCCGGCCGGCTCGCTTCGGCGTTGAAGCCGATCCTCGAGGTCAATCCGCACCACAAGCTCGTGGTTGCGCTGGCGGCGCTCGGCGCGGGCGAGCAGGGGTTCAAGGAGGACGCCGCGCATCTGCTGTTCGAGGAGGCGCGGCTCCTTGAAGGCGACCGCCTGGCCGATGCCAAATCGTTCTCCGACCGGCTGGCGCGCGTGCTCGAGCGTAGCCTGCGCAGTTCCTGAACGGCGCCGGCAGCTAAAAAGGCACATAGGAATCAAAAGGGGCATGACCTCTTTCGAGATCACGCCCTGATTGCGTTCTGCGGCCCGATTTATTCCGCCGGCGTGCGAAGCTCGGCGGCAACCGGCGCACCGTCGCCATGCGGCTGCAGCGACGGTTCGATCGGGGGCTTCGAGCCTTTGATCCGGAAGTAGATCTGCGAGCCGATCAGGATCACGCACAGCGCGACGAAGACCGCGCTGATCGGGCGCTGGACAAACACCGTAATGTCGCCGCGCGAGATCAGCATGGCGCGGCGGAAGTTCTCCTCGAACCGCGGGCCGAGCACGAAGCCGAGCAGGATCGGCGCCGGGTGGAAGCCGAGGCGCAGCAGGATGTAGCCGAACAAGCCGATGCATACGACTTCGCCGACCTGGAAGAAGTCGTTATTGGCGGCGTAGACGCCGATACAGACGAAGAACATCGCACTCGGGTAGAGGAACTTGTAGGGGATCGCCAGCATCTTCACCCAGATGCCGATCAGCGGCACGTTGAGCAGGACCAGCATGATGTTGCCGATCCAGAAGCTCGCCACCAGTCCCCAGAAGATGTCGGGATGCTGCGAGATGAGCTGCGGGCCGGGCACGATGCCTTGAATCATCAATGCGCCGAGCAGGAGCGCCATCACCGCGTCTCCGGGGATGCCGAGGCTCATGGTTGGGATGAAGTCGCCCTGGACCGAGGAGTGCGTCGCCGCTTCGGGGCAGACCACGCCTTCGATCAGGCCGGTGCCGAATTTCTCCGGATGTTTGGAAATCTTCTTCTCGGTCGCATAGGCGACGAAGGAGGCGATGGTCGGCCCGGTGCCGGGTATAAGCGCACACAGGCTGCCGATGATGGTGCCGCGCCACATCGGGAAGAAGGCCTGTTTCAGATCGGCCTTGGTCGGCCGCATATCCTTGAGGCTGACATGGGTATATTTGGTGTTGATCGGCGCGACCTGATTGACGCTGTTCATGAACTCGGCAAGGCCGAACAGGCCGAGCGCGAGCGCGATCAGTTCGATGCCGTCGTCGAGCTCGGTCATGCCGAACGTATAACGCTCCGAGCCGGTTTCGAGGTCGGTGCCGACCGAGCCGAGAAACAGCCCGAGCACCGTCATCGCCACGCCCTTGATCGGCGAGCCGCGCGCGAGCGTCGAGCCGGCGAGCAAGCCGAGCAGCATCAGCGAGCACACTTCGGCCGGGCCGAATTGCAGCGCCGCCCTCACCAGAAGCGGCGACAGGAAGATCATTTCGGTGATGCCCCAGGAGGCGCCGACGAAGGAAGCGAACACAGTGAGGCCGAGCGCTACGCCGCCGCGGCCTTGCTTGGTCATCGGGAAGCCGTCGAGGCAGGTCACCGCATGTGGTGGATGACATGGCAAATTGAGCAGGATCGAACAGATGGCGCCGCCATATTGCGCGCCGTACATCACGCCGCCGAGCATCAGGATGGCGGCGACCGGCTTCATGCCGAAAGTGAGCGGCAGAAGGATCGAGATGGTGGCGAGCGGACCCATGCCCGGCAGCACGCCGACCATGTTGCCGACCAGCACGCCGAGGAAACAGAACATGAGATTGTGCGGCTCCAGCGCGACGCCGAACCCGTACCAAAGGCTTTCAAGTGAGGTCCCGATCACAGGTCGCCCTTCCACGTGAATATCGGCATCGGAACTTGAAGGAAGTAGGAGAACAGCGCGACGCCGAATATCGTCACGACGCTCGCAAGGAGGATCGTGCCCTTCCACGTCGCGCCTTTGTCACCAAGGGCTGCGATGAAAACGCAGGCGAATGTGCCCGGGGCCATGCCGAAATACCGGCCGAAGAAGATGAAG
>JBAUCK010000043.1:0-3812 GCA_049677525.1 Xanthobacteraceae bacterium | reverse complement strand
GTTTTCCTGCGCTCACCGGCAAGCACAGCCGACAATGCCGGCCCGTCTGTTCATTACGTGGCGCGTCACCTGTGATCCCACGAGGGCGAGAGCTACCGCGGGCTAATGATGCGAAGGATAGGTTCGGACAGGAGTGCCATTTCGCGCACGCCTTCCTACCCCTCAAGTCATCACTCGGGCCGAGTCCCTTGCAAAAACGCACTACATTGTAATAGGGTACGTCGGTAGTTGGGCTCTCTCCGAGCGCGCCAACACTGCTCTCTCACTGGTAGCACTTCACTTGCAGCGAAGGATTTTGGGACGCAGCTATGGTTTCAGTTGAATGGCATGCGGAGTTGCGGCGGTCGCCGCTGTCGAGCTGGGTGATCGGACTCAAGGACCGGCTCGATTATGCGCGCTGGCGGCGGGCCAATATTGCTGGTTCGACCTGCCCGCTGCAAAAGCGCTACGCGCTACTTGATTTGCTGCGCGCCCACAAATTGGGTCTCACCGTCGAGACCGGGACCTTTCTCGGCGATACCGCGACCTTTCTGTCGGGCCACGGCTACGACGTCATCACCATCGAACTCGATCCCAAGCTTGCGGCGCTGGCGCGCTTGCGCTTTCGCGGCAACCGGCATGTGCAATTGATCGAGGGCGACAGCGGCACCCGCCTGCCGGCTGTCGTCGCCGAGCTCAAGCGCCCGGCGCTGTTTTATCTCGACGCGCATTATTCCGGCCCTGGAACCGGCAAAGGTGATATCGAAACGCCGATCTCCGCGGAGATCGATTTCGTGCTGCAACGCGCGCCGGCCGGCAGCGTGGTTGCCATCGACGATGCGCGCTGCTTCGGCACCGCCCCCGATTATCCGCCGCTCGAGCAATTTCTCGGCGCGTTGCGGACGCGCGGCGTCAACGATGCCCGCGTGGCCTACGACGCCATCGTGTTCTCGGTGCCGGGCACACGCGTCACCGCGGCAAGTTAAACATGATCAGTTGATCGGTGGTGCCGCCGCCGCCCGGATCGAGCGAGCCCCCGACGAAATAAGCATTGTCGCCGATTGCCGCACCGCCGAAGCCGTGCCGGCCGTGCGGCATCGGCGCCAGCGTGAGCCAGCGATCGGCTTTCACATCGCAAGCCTCGTTCTCAGGGAACGTATAGTCCGGCGGCAGTTCGCCGCCGAGCACCAAAATCATGCCGTGATAATAAGCGCCGGCGAGCCCGCTGCGCGGCGTCGGCATCCGTGCGGCCTGTGTCCACTTATCGGTCGCCGGATCATAGACATCATGCAGCGCGGTGCGGTCGATAGGACTGCCGGTGCGGCCGCCGATAGCGTGGATTTTTCCATCGACGGCAATAATGACCATGTGGTCGCGCGCCACCGGCAGCGGCGCCGCCTCGCTCCAGGCGCCGGATTGCGGATCGTAGATTTCGTGCGTCGCCACCACTTTGCCGTCGAGATTGCGGCCGCCGATGACGTGGATCTTGCCGTCGACGACGGCAGCGCCCGCGGAGCCGCGCGGCCCCCTCATCGGCGGCAGCGTACGCCAAGTGGAAGTCGCAGCATCGTATTCGAAGGCATCGGTGCCGGCGCCTTTGTGGACCGAGCCGACAAAGCCGCCGAAGGCATAGATCTTGCCGCCCGCGGCCGCGACCGCGAGGTGATCGCGGCCCTCCGGCAGCGGCGCGCCCGGCTGCCAGCTGTCGGTCATCGGATCATAGACGTCGTGATACGGTCCGGCGGCGCCACTGACGGCACCGCCCAGCGCATGCAGCTTGCCGTCAAGCGCGACCGCGGCGACTTCCGCGCGCGGCGCCGGCAAAGGCGACTTGAATGTCCAAGTTCCGTTGCCTGCGGTTTCGCCGCTTGCGGCCGCACTCGCCGCACCTTGCCCAGATTGGCTGATCGCGGGCATCGGCAAAGCCAGCAATAGCAGGGCCAGCAAGGCAAGCATCCCGCCAATCGCCGCCACGTCGCGCCGCCGCGCGCTTCTATGCACCCGGTTGTTCGTTTTCATTTCTCCCTGTCCGTTTCCCAGCAAGAACCTGTTCGTCATATCCGGCGCTTCGGAACTCCGGGCGTTCCCCACATATTGTTCCCCGGCATGCCGCCTTCGCCGAGCCGATATTCGCAGCACGCGGGAACATGCGCCTGCGGTTCCCGGTTATCGCACGAACGATCGATGGAGGCTGTTCATGACTGACTATCAGAACCCCGATTTCGATCCCTTCAACCCGGAGGACCCATTCCGCCGTGATGGTAAGATGAACCCGGACGCGCGGCCTGCCAACGTCATCACCGGCTGGATTGCCGCGGCGGTCCTTGTCGTGGCTCTCGTTGCCGTCGGTTTCGGCCTAATGCACCAGTCAGGATCGATTGGCACCAATACCGCGTCGAATGACATGGCGGCGCCAACCGCGCCGACGCATATGGCGCCGCCGGCTGGGCTCTCCCCGCCTGCGCCAGCGACCCCAGCACCGCCGATCAGTCCGGCGCCGGACAGCACCACGCACGCGGCGCCGGAGCAGCCGAACAATCAATAAGGGCGCAATCAATAAGAGCGCGTGTCGGCGCTCCGATCCGTGAAAAACAAACAGCCCCGGTTTTCCGCCGGGGCTGTTTGGATTCTGTGGGCTCGGTGCCTCGCTTTAAGCGGCGTTCCGCCGCCGGCGCGTGACCGTGACCGGCGTCGAGCTTGAAGGAGGAGATGCGCGTCTGCATGTCTTGCGATTGCTGCTCGAGCGTTTTTGCCGTCGCGGAATTCTCCTCGACCAGCGCCGAATTGCGTTGCGTAGCCTCGTCCATTTCGATCAGCGCCCGGTTGATCTGTTCGAGGCCGGTCGATTGCTCGGCGCTCGCCGCGGCGATGCCGGAGACGATATCGGCGACCTGCTTGATCGAATCCACGATCTCGCTCAACGCCGTGCCGGCGCGGTTGACGAGCCCGACACCTCTTGCACGCGGTCCGAGCTTTTGGCGATGAGGTCGGTGATGTTCTTGGCCGCTTCCGAGGAACGCTGCGCGAGGCTGCGCACTTCCGACGCCACGACCGCAAAGCCACGACCGGCGTCCCCGGCACGCGCGGCCTCGACCGCTGCATTGAGCGCCAGAAGGTTCGTCTGCCGCGCGATCTCGTCGATCACCGTGATGATGTCGGAAATCTGCCGCGGGGATTCTTCGATCCTAGCCATGGCCGTGACGGCCTCCGCCACCACCTTGCCGCCACGGTCGGCAACGCCGCGCGTCGAGTTGGTCAGCGCATTGGCCTGCTGGTCTGCGCATTGGCCTTCACGGTCGAAGAGATCTCTTCCATCGACGACGAGGTCTCTTCGAGGCTCGCCGCCTGCTCTTCGACACGCTGCGACAGGTCGTTGGTGGCGGTCGAAATCTCGATTGCCGCATTGCCGACTTCGCGGGTCGCATCCGCAACCGCCTGGATGGTCTCGTGCAGGCGGCCGATTGCGAGATTGAAATCGTCGCGGATCTGCGCGTAGGCCTCGGGGATATCCTCGTCGAGGCGGATGGTGAAATCGCCCTCGGCGAGCTTGCCGAGGGCTTCGCCGAGCGCATGGAAAGCATAGGCTTGTTCTTCCGACGCTTGAGCACGCTCGGCTGCGACCTTGGCCTGCGCATCGGCCTCAGCGCGCGCGGCTTCCGCGTGACGATCGGCGTCCGCCTTTTGCCGCGCCATCGCCGCATCGGCTTCGTTGTGCGCCTTGTCGACGGCGAGCACTTTGAAGCGTTCGACGGCATTGGCCACAGCGCCAATCTCATCCTTGCGGTCAAGGCCCGGCAGGACGACCTCGAAATCGCCGCCGGCGAGCTTGAGCA
>JBAUCK010000042.1:0-31767 GCA_049677525.1 Xanthobacteraceae bacterium | reverse complement strand
GGTACGTAGCACGAGCGCGCTCAGTTCAGGCGCAATTCAGTGAGATGGCGCGGATCTCGCTTGATCTCACGCGTTTCGACGCGTTCGCCTCTGTGTGCGCTCGTCAAATATCTTCAGCCGCGTGCCGAATAGCCGCCATCGATGGCGAGCGTCGTGCCGGTGACGAAATCCGAGGCCGCGCCGGACAGAAACACCGCGGCGCCGGCCATGTCGTCTGGCTCACCCCAGCGGCCGGCGGGCGTTCGCGACAGGACATAATCGTGCAGCCCGTCGACTTGCTGACGCGCTCGCCGCGTCAAGTCAGTGTCGAGCCAGCCGGGCAGGATCGCGTTGACCTGGATATTGTCAGGCGCCCAGGCACAGGCGAGCGAACGGGTAAGCGCAACGAGGCCGCCTTTGCTGGCGCCATAGGCGACAACGGTCGGCGCGCCGAATATCGAATACATCGAGCCGATATTGACGATTTTGCCGCCGCCGGCCGCCTTCATGTGCGGATGAACGGCTTGCGCGCAAAACATAGCGCCGCCGAGATTGGTATCGATGACTTCGCGCCACTCGTGTTCCGAAAGCTGCTCGGGCAGTTTGCGGATATTCGTACCGGCATTGTTGATCAGAATGTCGCAGCGGTTGAAATCTTTGACAACGCGCTCGACCATCTCCCGGCACGAGTCCGCGGACGACGCTTGCAGCGCATAGAATCGGCAGCGCGAGGTGAGCGCGCTCAATTCAGGTGACGGCGACTTGGCTCTTCGTTTCATCGCGGGCCGCGATGGCGATCTCGGCGCCGGCGCGCGCGAGACCGCGCGCCATGCCGAGCCCCAGCCCGCCATTGCCGCCGGTGACGATGGCGACGCGGCCGGTCAGATCGAATGGATTCAAAAACGGCTCCTCCGTTCACGAAAGTAAAGCTTTGCGACGAGCCGCTGTCCACGGGCGTCTTGCGCCACAGGAATCGGGTGGACAAACTGTGTCCCTGCGAGACTGCTGACCGCAAAGATACAAGGATGGGAGAGGTGATGTCGAACCGCACCGGCAGCCGAAGCAGAAGGCGATAAGCGGCCTGGAATTTGTCCAAGGTCTCGTCGAAGGCATGCTGCCGCTCAATACGATGGCGCAGACCTTGGATTACGACATCATCGAAGCGGAGGAAGGCCGCGTGGTCGTTGCCGCGGAGCCGAACGGCTCCCATCTCAATCCGGCCGGAACCGTACATGGCGGCTTTGCGGCGACGCTGCTCGACACCTGCATGGGATTGGCCGTGCAAACGACCTTGGAAAAAGGCGTTGCCCAGACCACCGTCGAGTTCAAGATCACGCTGATGCGGCCGATCACGCAGGACACCGGATTGATCCGAGCGGAGGGCGTCGTCTTGAGCCGCGGTCGCCGCATCGGCACCGCCGAAGGACGAATTACCGATCGGCAGGGGCGCTTGCTTGTCCATGGTACAACGACGTGCTTGATTTTTCAGACCTGAATTGAAATGCGCAATGCTGCAGAACCGCGTCAATCCGTTCGGAGAATTGTTCGCCTCGCCGGCGCGCGGATTGTTCTTCGGCAACCGCGGCGGGCGTTTCCATACCGGTGCCAAGACACTGACCGCGCGGCGCTGGGCATCGCGGCAATGGATCTGCTGTGTGCTCGATTTCAATGGCCGCCGCCGCGATGTGTGGGGCCGCTTCTATACTGAGCTGTTTTTTCTCGACGAGCCGACCGCGCTGGCGGCCGGGCACCGGCCCTGTTTCGAATGCCGCCGTAAAGACGCCGAAGTTTTTGTCGCGGCGTGGGGCAACGCCAAACGGCCGCCGGCGCGGCCCTACGCGGACGAAATGGACCTTGTGCTGCATGATGAGCGTCTGGCCGGACGCGCCAAGCGGCTGCACCGCCGCGCTATCGACACGCTCCCCGACGCGGCCTTCGTTCTGCTTGATGGAACGCCGTTCGCGATTGCCGGCGACGCGCTGCTGCGCTGGACCCCGGAGGGCTACGACGCCCGCAAGCCGCGCCCCCGCGGCATGACCGTCGACGTGCTCACGCCGCCGGCGATTCTTGCGGTGTTGTCAGCGGGCTATCGGCCGCATTGGCATTCCAGCGCGGAGGCATCCTGGGGCGTGCGCTCGTGAAATTCGCCGACTGCCATGACCGCTTAGGCTCCGAAAGCCGACCTAAGTCAGAAACTACGGCATGGCGGTCATGTGCCACTTGCGGAACAAGCCGGCCCGCTCCTGCGCGCTGCTCGTCGGCAAGCGCAACTCAAGGGGCTGAAGTCTCAATATGCATTACCACTCCTTCGTCTGCGGCGTGACAAATGCTCTGAGCCCCACCTGAAGCGCCTCCAGTGGTGCGAGGTCCGTCGTGAACAGGTACAGGTTCTTGTAGACGCCCTTGAAATTCTGCCCTTCATAGTAAAGCGAATCGGGCGCCGATATGCCGTTCGATGACCGAAATGCTCATCAAAAGGCGTGATATGCGCCCGCCGAGCTGCACGGCTCGGGTATCCGTAGCAATTACGTTGAATGACAGTACGAACGGGCAGTTCGGGTCATCTATCGAAACCGTTTCGGCTTTAAATGTTGGCGCACAATATCGAGCACCTTCGGATTATCGGAGTAGTCCGCCTTGTAGATATTGTTAAGCTTTCGGGGGCTCAGGGTCAGGCATCTCAACGCCCCGACATCTAAGCCGTCGAGCCAATGATCTGCGAAGAGACTACATCGAGTTCGTGACTTGCCGTAATCTCGTTCTTAAGAAAGGCCGGCTCCGCGATGTCCTCGACCGTTCGGAGCGCAATCAGGAAGACGCCAGCTGCGACCGATCCCGCCAAGCCAGTTAATCCAGGGCAGTCGAACGTGGTCCTCGGACCAATGAAATGGCATCACTCGTTACCTAAGTGCGATCACGGAGGGGTGCCGACAATTTACGAGAACAGGGCGCCGTAGTGCTGTCAATCATCGAAATGTCTGCTCCGGGTCACAATCAGACGTCGCCGCCCGCATGCGCGATGTCCGTTGTTGTCGCGATATCGGACCTTCCGGTCGTTTATGAGTTCACGCCCTAACTCTTGAACGCTGCCTTGATCGCTTCGACGCCTTTGCCCGATTTCGCTGCGGCGATGATGCGCGCCTCTTGCTTCATTAGGCCGTCCAGCGCGCCCTTCATCGGATCGACAGTGTTGAGCGGCACGATCACGGCGCCGTGGCGATCGGCGTGGATCAGGTCGCCACTGTTCGCCGCCATGCCGTGAATGGTGACGGGAATGCCGAAGTCCTCGACATGCACGTAAGCATGCGAAGGCCCGATCGAACCGGCGAGCATTTGAAAGCCTTCGGCGACCTGGGGAATGTCACGGACCGAGCCGTTGGTGATCGTGCCGAGGCAGCCGAGCGCCTTGTGCACATTGGTCTGCACTTCGCCCCAGAACGCGCCATAGCCCACTGGATTGTCGAGGTCCTCGATCACCGCGATGCCCGGCTGCGGCGCCGCTGCCACGTAGTCGAGATAGTCCATGCGCTTGGCCATGTAGCTCGCCCCGCTCACCTTGTCGCGGGCGCGCATGGTGACGGTCTTGGCGAAACCGACCATTGGCGGCAGATCGGGAAAGGGGCAGTGCAGGTGGGAGGTCGTGTAGCCCGCGCCACGGCGCTCCGGCGCCACGATTTCGAGGAGGTTGCACACGGTCGGCGTATCGATCGAACGCAGAAACGCGAATTGGCTTTCTGACAACACTGATTTTGCCCCGTTTCCCCTTGTTCCGCCGTGTTCCGCTTTGGCCCGGCAAGAGCCCGGCGATTTGATTTAATCCCAAGCGGCCGCGACGATCACGGCGATGACGATCTGCATTGTGACGATCAAAGCCACACAGCCATTCCATCCCGCAGCGTTCCAGGCAAGCCCCGTCAGAAAGGCTCCGGCGCTGCCGCCGATATAGAAAATCGATGCATAAAGGCCGACTGCCGACGAGCGGCCTTCCTTGGCAGTCATCGTGACATAGCCGGTCGAGATTGTCTGGCAGAACATGCCGCAAGCGGCGCAGAGCGTCAGGCCGGCCAGAATGATTGCGATCGGCCCCGCCAACAACAGCAAGGCGCCGGCGATCCATATTGCAATCGTGCCGAGCACGAAACGCCGCCGCCCGAATATCGCGATGGCGCGGCCGGTCCACGGCAAGAACGGGCTACTCACCAGATAGGTGAGGTACAACATGCCGAGCAGCGCCGGCGAGAACAGGTAGGGCGGGGCGGCGAGGTGGAAGCTGATATAGGTGAAAGTGGCGATGAAGTTGAACAGCACGCCGAAGCCGACGGCAAAAGTCGCGACCAGCCGGCGGTCGCGGAAATGCCGCAGCATTTGCGTGAAGGACGACAACAATCCGTCCGAGCGCACGAATTTGCGTTCGCGCGGCAAGGTCAGCGTCACGATGACGGCGGCGGCGAGCGTGATCAGCGCCACCACCTGGACGGCCGTGCGCCAGCCGATCAGATCGGCCAAAACCCCCGGAATGAAGCGGCCAGAAAAGCCGCCGATGCTGGCGCCTGAGACGTAAAGCCCGGCGGTCCGCGCCACTTCGTTCGGCGGCCACTCGTCGCCGATATAGGCGACGGTGACGGTGAAGATCGGCGGCAACAGCAGGCCCTGCACGAAGCGCCAGAACGCCATTTCCGGCACGCTGCCCATGAAAGTCATGATCAGTGTTGGTACCGCGACCGCGAACATTGCGGCACTGATCAGGCGCTTTCTGCCGATGACGTCGGCCAGCGCGCCGGTGAACGGCGCCGAAATCGCAATGGCCGCCGTTCCGGCCGTCATCAGTGTGCTGATTTCACCCGCGCCGACATGAAATTCGCGCGCCAGCTCCGGCAGCAGTGCTTGTGGCGAATAAAGATTGACGAAGGCGGCAAAGCCCGCCGTGGCGATGGCGAGGCTGCGCAGGTCGATAGCCGTTTTTCCTTGCGACATACGCCATTATGGGCGAGGCGCACGGCGAAAGCACGCCATCACCGTGCGTGGTGGCGCTTCGCTGCGATGCCTGCTCAGAGCTGCTTGATGGCGTCGAAGTCCCAGGCCGTGGCGTCGGCCGGGTTTTCGCCGATGCGGATCGTTGTGTCGTTGACAAAACGATACGGCGGCACCGGCAGATTGTAAGGCGCCGGCACGCCGGAAAAGACGCGGCCTGCGGGATCGTATTTGGAGCCGTGGCAGGGACAGAAATAGCCGCCCGGCCAGTTCGTCACCGGCGTCGTTGCGCTCGCGTCGGGATAGAACAGCGGAATGCAGCCGAGATGGGTGCAGATGCCGACCAGCACGCCGAGTTCCGGCTTGATCGAGCGGTGCCAATTGGCCGCATAAGGCGGCTGCTGCACGACTTGCGAATCCGGATCGGAGAGCAGCGCGATCATCTGGCTGCTCTGCATCGAATCGAGCGTCTTCTTGGAGCGGCGGAATATAAAGATCGGCCGCTGCCGCCAGCGCACCACCACCTGGGCGCCTTCCTCGACCTTGCTGACGTCGAGATCGACCGGCCCGCCGGCGGCGAGCGTTGAAGCGTCCGGATTCATCTGATCGATCAGCGGCACCAAGGCCGCCGCCGCGCCGACGGCGCCGACAGTGGCGGTGGCGATATAGAGAAAATCGCGGCGGGTGCCGTGGCCATTCGTCGACGCGCCCGGCGATGTGGAAGCGGTATTGGCCATGATGATGGAAATTCCTCGCTGAATGTATTCGCTCGTGTCTTGTGAGATCGACGCTTGCCCCGGCGGCCCGCAATCTCGCCGCTGGAACGGCCTTCGTCAATCTTAGCTTCACGACAGGCTTGTGGCGAAAAGCGGTGCCGAGACTTCGAATCTTACGCTATTGAATTTTACCGGCTTAGGCCGGAAAAGGGCAGGGGCGGACACCAAGAATAGTGCCCGGAATCATCGCGAAAAGCCAAGCCAGGAGAGACACATGGGCGCCAAGGATAATATGCGCACCGCCGCCGAGGTGCTGGTCGATCAATTGGGCATTCATGGCGTGCAACACGTGTTCTGCGTGCCCGGCGAGAGCTATCTCGCGGTGCTCGATGCGTTCCATGACAGCGATCTGACTGTGACGGTTTGCCGGCAGGAAGGCGGCGCCTGCATGATGGCGGAGGCCGTCGGTAAGGCGACCGGCCGGCCGGGTGTTGTCTTCGTCACCCGCGGGCCTGGCGCGACGAATGCCTCGCCAGGCATCCATATCGCCAAGCAGGATTCGACGCCCGTCATCATGTTCGTCGGCCAGGTGGCGCGCGACATGAAAGAGCGCGAGGCGTTTCAGGAGCTCGACTACCGCGCAGTCTTCGGTACAATGACTAAATGGGCGACCGAAATCGACGATCCGACGCGCGTGCCGGAAATCGTATCGCGCGCCTTCCATGTGGCAGCGAATGGGCGACCCGGCCCTGTGGTCGTCGCCATCCCCGAAGACATGCTGATCGAGCGCGTTGCGGTCGCCGATGCGCCGCCCTTCGCGCTGATCGAGACGTCGCCTGGTGCGGCGGAAATGGAAAAGTTCGCGCAGATGCTTTCTGCTGCGCGCGCACCGATCATTCTCCTCGGCGGCAGCCGCTGGTCGCAGGAAGCCTGCGATCAGGTCGCTCGTTTCGCTGAAAAATATTCATTGCCGGTGGCAACAACATTCCGCCGCGGCCATTTATTCAATCAGACGCATCCCTGTTATGCCGGCGATCTCGGCATCGGTCCCAATCCGAAACTGCTCGAACGGATCGAGGCGGCGGATCTCGTCGTGCTGATCGGCGGTCGCATGGGTGAATTGCCGTCGCAGAGCTACACGTTGTTCGACATTCCGGGGCTGCCGGTGCCTTTCATTCATGTGCATCCGGGCACGGAAGAACTCGGCCGTGTTTACAGCCCGGCGCTTGCGATCAATGCGACGCCGACGGCTTTCGTCGCAGCACTCGAGAATTTGAAATTCGCGAAAACGCCGGCCGGCGACGCCAAAGGCGCCAATGCCGATTATCGCAACTGGACCGAGACGCCGACCGAGCAGCCGGGCGGCGTCAATTTCGGCAAGGTCGTCGTCTGGCTGCGCGATAATCTCCCGCCAAATGCCATCATCTGCAATGGCGCCGGCAATTTCCCGGCCTGGATACACCGCTTCTTCCGCTTCCGCCGTTTCGCTCAGCATGTCGCGCCGGCCTCCGGCTCGATGGGCTACGGCGTGCCGGCGGCGGTGGCAATGAAACGGCTCTACCCTGAACGCACCGTCATTTGCGTCGCGGGCGACGGCGATTTTCTGATGAACGGTCAGGAGTTCGCGACCGCCGTGCAATACAATCTGCCGTTCATCACCATCATCGCCGACAACGGCATGTACGGTACCATCCGCATGCATCAGGAGCGCGAATATCCCGGCCGGGTTTCGGCGACGGATTTGCGCAATCCGAATTTCGCCGATTACGCGCGCGCCTTCGGCGGCTTTGGCATTTCGGTCGAGCGCACAGAGGATTTTCCCGCTGCGTTCAAGGAGGCGGTCGCCTCCGGCAAGCCCGCCATCGTGCGTCTTGCCATCGATCCGGAAGCGCTGACACCGGGAATGACGCTGTCAAAGATCCGGGAAAAATCGCTGGCGGAAAAGGCGAGCTAAGCGCGCGCTATTTGCACGCTATTTGAATGTCACCAGCGCATTCGCGGCCGGATAATCGTTCTTGAACGGATGCTGCGCCCCGATCGGGCCGAGATGGATCACAGTCGGCGAACTGACGTCGGCTTGAATCGGCCCGCTCGCTTCTCCTTCGGTGAATGCGTGAGGCACGCCGTTGCCGGCGAGAAACGACGGCTGGTCGTCGATATGCATGTGCAGATGCGGCTCGGCCGAGCTGCCGGTATTGCCGACATGGCCGAGAATCTGGCCGACGCGCACGTGATCGCCGAGCTTTACCTGCACGGTGGCGGGCCGCATATGCGCGTAGAGCACGTAGCGGTGCGGCGCGATCTCGACCACGACATGGTTGCCGGCGGCATTGTTGAAATCGATAGGCACCGCGTATTTGCCGGAATGCGGCACGTTTTCGGCAAGCCCGTCCGACATGTCGACGACTTTGCCCGCGGCGACGCTATAGATCGGCTGGTCGTAGCAGAAATAGCTTTCGTTTTTATCCTCGGCGCCTTTGAAGGTCGTCGCCGCGCCATTGACCGTTTCGATCTGCACCCAATCGATGGCGAAGCGCTGCGCCAGCCAGGCGTGGCCGTTGTCGATCAGAACCGCGCGGCGATGCGCGGCGTCAGGCAGGTTGTTGACGGAATCGCCAGCGAGCCACTGGCCGCGCAGCGGCGGCGCGACGACGATCGGCATATCATGCGCCACGGCCAGAGGCGCGAGCACGATGTCGTGCGGCTCGTCTCTGTTGGCGAGCACATGCAACGTGTGTGCGATCGTATCCGGTGCCGGAGATTTGCCGAAATCAAGCGTGAGGAAGACGATGACGCTGCGGCCGCTATCGATGCTGCGCGCCGCACTGTCGTCGGTCGGCGCTGCGACGCCCAAGTGAATGATCAGCGGTGACAGCGCGCTGCCGGAGATTTTGGATTGCGTATCGCCGGCCTTGGCGTCGATGCCGTCCAGGACATAGGCATTCTTGGAAAAATTCGTGATCAGCATCTCGTAGAACAGCCGCGTCGCACCGTTCTGCACGATGGGCGACGGCTGCGCGAGAAATGACACATTGAGCGGCGGCGGATGCGGATCGCCGGCGAAGGCCGCTGTGGCTTTCAGCAAGAGGCAGCAGGATATTAAAAGACGCGCAATGGCCATCATGCTCGTTCCTGATTGACTGGATGTCATCCGCGGTCGGGAACCAAAATCGGAGTGGGCGGATTAAAGAGATGAGAAATGGAGCTCAATCAGAATGAAAAAGGTTCTTAGCCAAATTGCGACCGTATTGGTATTGACGTCTGCGATCGCGGTTGGCGTTGCGGCAACGGCCGCGCCGGCCGCCGCGACGGGCTGCATCAAAGGCGCGGTCGTCGGCGGCGTCGCCGGCCACGTGGCGGGACATCATGGCCTTCTTGGTGCCGCTGCTGGCTGTGCGATCGGCCATCATGAGGCGACGAAGAACGCGAAAGAAAACCAGAACCCGCCACCGAATCCGCAGCAATAGAGCTGATCCGGAGAAAGCCCGCCCTCGGGCTTGATCCGAGGGTGGGAACCGGTTTTCCGACAAGATCATGCTCCGGCGAAAAGCTTATTCCGCCTTCACGCCGGCAGCCTTGATGATCGGCCACCATTTGGCGATTTCGGACTGGTGAAACGCCAACAGCGCTTCGGGCGTCTGCTGCTCGGGCGGATAGATGTCCTGCGCCAGGTCGATCATGCGCTGGCGGATTTCGGGATCGGCCAGACCAGCGATTGCAGCCTTGTTGAGCTTCGCGACGATCTCTTTCGGCGTGCCTTTGGGCGCCCACATGGCGTGCCAGAACGAGAAGTAGAATCCCGGCAGGCCGGCTTCGTCGGTGGTCGGAATATCGTGCATCACTCCGACGCGCTTGGGCGCCGCCACGGCGAAGGTCCTCACCGTGCCGGCCTGGAACTGCGGCAGCACCACGGCGGGCGCGTCGAGCGCGATATCGACATTGCCGGCGACCAGATCCTGCATCGACAGGCCGGCGCTGCGATAGGGCACCATCTGCCATTTCAGGCCGAGCGTTTGCTGCAGCAGGATGCCGGCGATGTGGCTCGGCGAGCCGACGCCGGAATTGCCCTCGGTGGTCTTGTCGCCGTTCTCCTTCAGCCAGGCGATCAATTCCTTCAGGTTGTTCGCGGGCACGCCCTTACGGGCGTCGATCATGAAGGGCTGCGTGGCGACGAGCGCGATCGGCTCAAAATCTTTCACCAGGTCGAAGTCGAGCGAATAGATCGCGCCGTTGGCCATGTTCGTCCCCCACTGGCCGAACAGGATGGTGTAGCCGTCGGGTGCCGAACGCTCGGCCTTGGTGACGCCGATGGTGCCACCGGCGCCGCTCGTGTTCTCGACCACGACCGGCTGGCCGAGCTGCTTGCTCATGCCTTGCGCCGTGATCCGCGCCAGCACGTCGGTCGATCCGCCCGGCGCCAGTGGTACGACCATGATGATCGGATGCGAGGGATAGTCGTCCGCATATGCTGTGGGCGCCGCGGCAATGGCTTCGATCAGGACGACCGCGAGCGCAGCCAACTTTGCTGCAAAAGATTTGCGGATCATTCGTTTCCTCCCTCGATGTGTTGCTTTCCCTATGCCAGAGCGGGGCTCCGTTCCAAAGCGCGAAGCTTCCGGGTGAGGCGGAATGTCCGAGGATCGTTTTTGAGTTCGCGACGCGCGTTGTCAGGCGCTATTGAATCATGGTTCACTTGTTGAGCTATCCTGCGATTCTCCTTGGGCCTTCATGCCTTATCGCCGCACCGAAAGCGTCACCCGCCGTCTCGCCGCCCGCCATGCCGCGATCGTCGCGGCGGCGGGCGACACGGCGCGGGCAGGCGGCATGGCGGCGGTGCAGATCGTGCCGGTCGCGACCCGCGCCGGCATCGCGGCGGGCACCGTCTACCGTTATTTCCCCGGCAAGACCGATCTGGTGGCTGCACTGCTTGCCGAAATCTCGGCGCGCGAAATTTCTGCGCTGCGCCATGCCGCCGATGTCGCGCCGGGCCCACTGTCGGCGTTGTCGGCCATGATCATGACCTTTGCCGTGCGTGCGCTGCGCGACCGCCGGCTGACCTTTGCCGCGATTGCCGAGCCTGTCGATGCCGAACTTGACTCCGAGCGGCACAAATTCCGCAAAACGCTCGCCGGCGAATTTGCTGCGCGCATCGCAGCCGCGAGCGCCGGCAGCCATTTGCCGGATCAGGATGCGCCGCTTGCGGCGGCGGCCTTGCTCGGCCTTCTCGTCGAGGGTTTGGTCGGTCCGTTGTCGGCGGATGCCGCGAGCCGCGAACGGGAGATCGTGCAGTCGCTGACGCTGATGGCCTTGCGCGGACTAGGCGTTGCCGACGCCCGCGCCCGCGGTCTTATCGTGCAGACGCCGTATAAGACTTAAGCTGCCGTCTTGCGCAGATGCGGGAAACGCTCGGTGAGCAGCGAGCCCGGATAATAAGTCGGCGCAAAAGCGGGATGGGCGTGAATGGCGTCGAACCAGCGCTTGACGTTCGGCAGATCCTGCCACGCCATGTCCTGGCCGAGATCGGCCATACGCACCAGCGCCGGCATGGCCATCACATCGGCGAGCGAAATGTCCTTGCCGAGGAGCCACGGTCCGCCGCTCTTGGCAATCTCCGCATTCATGCGCTCATAGGTGCGCCGCAGCCGCGCCATGGCCTCATCCATGTCCTTCTGCGGAAAGCCCTTGCGGCCCATTGCCAGCATGAATTCCCGGTTTTGACTCTGCAAACGCGACAAATTCGTCCTCGCTCATCGTCGCAAAGCGCGGCAGGAAAGCGCGATTGAAGGTCGGCTCCCGCACCGCGGCCGCCGGCATCTCGTCCATGAAGTGCATCAGCGACCGCATCCTGGCGCGCTGCACCGTGTCGTGCGGCGTGAAATCGAGCGTCTCCGGCGCAACTTCGTCGAGATATTCGATGATGACGGATGAGTCGACGACGATCGCGCCGTCATGGTCGAGTGTCGGCACCACGCCGTTCGGATTGAGCGCGAGGTAATCCGGCTTGAGCTGATCGCCGGCCAAGAGGTCGAGCTTGATCTCGGAGAACGGCAGCTCCTTGGCGTTGAGCACGAAGCGCACACGCTGGCTGCAGGTCGACTGCGGCGCGTTGTAAAGCTCGAATGTCATGAGCGTTTCCCGGATTTCAGCTCGGCTTGTGCGCAGCCTAACTGCAACCGGCATGCTTCGCCAATGACATCGGTGTCAGTGCGCCATCAGTGTCGGCAACGTCATCGAGCGGAAAATCGAGCGCGTCACGCCGCCGAGCACGAACTCGCGCAAACGTGAATGGCCATAGCCGCCCATGACCAGGAAATCGGCGCCGCTGTCGGCGGCGTGCGAGAGCAGCGCATCGGCGACATCGACATCGCCGCGGGGGATGCGCTCAAGGTCGACCTTGAGGCCATGACGGGCAAGATGCTGGCCCATATCGACGCCTGCGATCTCGTCCTGCTTGCCCGGCTCGTCGGCAATGATGACGATCTCGACCTTGCCGGCTTCGGCCAATAACGGCATCGCATCGCCGATGGCGCGTGCCGCCTGGCGGCTGCCGTCCCAGCACACCATGACTTTGTCGAGCTTGAGCGGCGCCTTTTGAATATAGGGCACGACGACTATCGGCCGTCCGGATTCGAACAGCGTGGTCTCGGCGATGATGTCGTCGATGGTCGAGGTTTCAGGCTCCGCCTGTCCGACCACGGCAAGGTCGAAGCGCCGGGCGATGCGGCCGAACTGCTCGCCGGCGCCGGCGAGGCTTGCGGTGATGGTCAGCGGCTCGGCAGAGAGGCCCGCGCGTTTGGTTGCCTGATTGAACCGGTCGATCGCGGCCTTGGCGTCCGCTTCGTTATCGGCCTGTTGCCGCTCGATGACTTCGGCGGGGATATAGCCGGGGGCCGAGACCGGCACGATCGGGTCGTAAACGAAAGCGACGCCGGCCAAATGCGCGCTCATGGCGCTGGCGACCGAGACCGCGTAATCGCCGGCGGGTCCGCCGCCGGTCACGCTGAGATTGACGACGATATCCTTGATCATGAAACGTCTCCCGGCCGCAATTTGTGGCAATCAGTATCCTATACCTGATCTCGAAACGCGTTGAGCCAGATCAAGCGATTAGGATCGCGCCTATTTGGTATTCCCGTCGGCGTCGAACTGCTTCACATAGGCCCAAAGATCGTTGATCTCCTGGTCGTTCTTGATGCCGAGGAAGGTCATTTTGGTGCCGGGCACCACGGCGGCGGGGTCCTTGATGTATTCCTTGAACGTCGCTTCGCCCCAGACGATCCCGGAATTCTTGTTGGCGTCGGAATAGCTGTAATTCGGCGCCGTGCCCGAGTGGCGGCCGTCGAGCCCGTTCAACTCCGGACCGATCTTGTTCTCGGCATCCGGGCCGATGGCGTGGCAGGGCAGGCACTTATTAAACGAGTGCTGGCCGGCGGCGACGTCTTGCGCGGCAGCAACGGTGGCCGTCGCGGCGATCGACATTACGGCGATCGCCGTCATCGTCATCAGTCTCTTGGTCATTCGGTATTTCCCTGTACCTTCGGCGCGTTTCGATCTCGTCCCCATCTCCCCCCGTGCCGTTCAAGCGAGCCCTGCGGAGCCTGTCAACGGCCCCGTGCCGCAGCCATGCGATGCGGGAGGCGCGGGACCGGCATTTATCTGGCCAGCTTTCCGCTATACTCGCCGCAAATAGCCCAAGAGCAGCCAAGAGGCGCCAATGTCGATTGTGATGCCGCCGTTCGACGAAGCGGTGCTCCAACGCCGCGGCGAAATCGTTGCGGCGCTCAAGCGCATCGTGCCGGGCGAAGGGGTTATGTCCTCCGAAGAGGCGATGCGGCCCTATGAAAGCGACGGGCTGACGGCCTATCGGCAGCTGCCAATGGTGGTGCTGCTGCCGGAAACGACGGCACAGGTGGCGGCTGTGCTGGCCTATTGCCATGGCGAGGGCATCAAGGTCGTCCCGCGCGGCGCCGGCACGTCGCTTTCGGGCGGCGCGCTGCCGCTCGGCGATGGCGTCCTGCTCGGGCTCGCCAAATTCAACCATATCCGCGAGATCGACTATGACAACCGCGTCGCCGTGGTCGAGCCGGGCGTCACCAATCTCGCGGTGTCGAAGGCGGTCGAGGAGGCCGGATTTTATTACGCGCCCGATCCGTCCTCGCAGATCGCCTGCACCATCGGCGGCAATATCGCGGAGAATTCCGGCGGCGTGCACTGCCTCAAATACGGCATGACCACCAACAACGTGCTCGGCTGCGAATTGGTCCTGATAACGGGCGAGATTCTCCGGCTCGGCGGCAAGCATCTTGATTCCGGCGGCTACGATTTGCTCGGCATCGTCACTGGCTCTGAAGGTCTGCTCGGCGTCGTCACCGAAGTCACCGTCCGCATCCTGAAAAGACCGCAACGCGCGCGCGCGGCGCTGATCGGCTTTACCGCGTCGGAAGACGGCGGGGAGTGCGTGGCGAAGATCATCGGCGCCGGCATCATTCCGAGCGGCATGGAAATGATGGACCGGCCGGCGATCGCCGCTACCGAAGAGTTCGTTCACGCCGGCTATCCGCTCGATGTCGAGGCGCTGCTGATCGTCGAGCTCGACGGCGCGCACGACGAAGTCGATCATTTGCTCGCGCGGGTGGAAGTTATCGCCAAGCAATGCCGCGCGGTGACCTGCCGCCTGTCCAATTCCGAGGACGAGCGGCTGTTGTTCTGGGCCGGCCGCAAGGCCGCGTTCCCGGCGGTCGGGCGCATTTCACCTGATTACTATTGTATGGACGGCACCATTCCGCGCGCCCAGCTGCCGCTGGTGCTGCGCCGCATGCAGGAATTGTCGGCAAAGTATGGCTTACGCGTCGCCAACGTGTTTCATGCCGGCGACGGCAATCTGCATCCCTTGATCCTTTACGACGCCAATAAGCCCGGCGAGCTCGACCGCGCCGAGCAATTCGGCGCCGATATTTTGCGGCTCTGCGTCGAGGTCGGCGGCGTCTTGACCGGCGAGCACGGTGTCGGCGTCGAAAAGCGCGATCTGATGCCGGTGATGTTTACCGAGGAAGACCTCAATCAGCAGCAGCGTCTCAAATGCGCTTTCGACGACAAGAGCCTGCTCAATCCTGGAAAGGTCTTTCCGACGCTGCATCGCTGCGCCGAGCTCGGCCGCATGCACATTCATGCCGGACGCGTCGCCCATCCCGACATTCCGCGGTTTTGAGCAGCCGATTCGCGCACCAAATCAGACAAGACGCCAAAAAGACTACGCACCAGGGAAAGGCGACTTATGGAATTCGGCCTCTTCTGCTCCGCCCAAGCCAATAACGACGCATTCGGTCCGGAAACGGGCCAAGGCTTTCGCGACTATATCGACTTCAATGTCGAGGCCGAAGCGCTCGGCTTTCGCTCGAGCTTTCTGGTCGAACATCATTTCACCGGCTGGAACCAGGTGTCTTCGACGCTGATGCTGCTCACGGCGCTTGCCATGCGCACAACGCGGCTGCGCCTCGGTTCGGCGGTGATGGTCCTGCCGTGGCACAATCCGGTGCTGCTCGCCGAGCAGGCGGCGACGCTGGATTTGATTTCCGGCGGCCGGTTCGATTTCGGCATCGGCAAGGGCTATCGCCACAGCGAATTCAACGGTTTTCAGATCGCGCCGGAAGAAGCGCAGGCGCGTTTCGACGAGGCGGTCGAGGTGATGACGCGGGCCTTTAGGACGCGGCAGCGTTTTTCGCATCACGGCCGCTTCTGGCATTTCGAGGACATTGTCGTCGAGCCGCCGCCGGCGCAACAGCCGCACCCGCCGTTCTGGGTCGCCGCCGGCAGTGCGCCCTCGATCCGAAGCGCCGCGGCCCGCGGCTTCAACCTGATCCTCGATCAATATGCCAGCGCGCAAACGCTCGGTGAGCGCATCGACATCTACAAGGCCGAGCGCCAACAGCGCGGTCTGCGCTTTGATCCGATGCAGGTCGTCGTGGCGCGGCAGCTTTATGTCGCCCGCGACGAAGCGGACAAGCAAGCGGCGCTCATGCGCCAGGCCGTTTACACCAAACGCACCGTCGACGTGTCGCGCAAGCCTGAGGGCAAAGGCGGCCCCGGTTCGCAACCCGGCTCACATGTCCTCGCCTACGCCGACAAGGCCAGCGGCACCGAGGAGAACGCGCTTTACGGCACGCCGGACGAGATTGCCGCCATGCTCGAAGATCTGCACCGGGCAGGGGTGCGCCATGCCTTGATGGCTGTTTCCGGCGGCGTTGCGCAGTTGCGCCGTTTCGCCCGCGACATCATGCCGGCCTTCGCAGGTTCCGCGCCGGCGGCGGACGCGGCGGAATAAGGCGCCGCCCGATGGTCGACAACCTCAAGCCGCGCGATGCCATCGAAGTCGAATTCATCGTTCGCGCCGCGCTCGCCGAGGAAAAGACGCTCGAAGTCGTCGGCTGCGGCACCAAGCGCGCCATCGGCCGCGCCGCGCAATGGGATGCGACGATCGACCTGTCGGGCCTGTCCGGCGTTACGCTCTATGAACCGCAGGAACTCGTTCTGTCGGCCAAGGCCGGGACGCCGCTTGGCGAAATCGCAGCGCTGGTTTCGGCAAGCAACCAAGAACTTGCCTTCGAGCCGATGGATTATGGCCCGCTCCTGGGCGGACCGGCCGACTGCGCAAGTATCGGCGGCATGCTCGCGGCCAATCTGAGCGGGCCGCGGCGCCTCAAGGCCGGCGCTGCGCGCGATCACTTTCTCGGCTTCAATGCGGTGTCCGGCCGCGGCGAAGTGTTCAAATCCGGCGGCCGCGTGGTCAAGAACGTGACCGGCTATGACCTCTGTAAAGTGATCGCCGGCTCCTGGGGCACGCTCGCAGTGATGACCGATGTGACGATCAAAACACTGCCCAAGGCTGAGACCGAGGAGAGCGTCCTGGTTTTTGGCCTCGATGACGCCGCCGCAGGCAAGGCGATGGCCGCGGCCATGGGCTCCTTTGGCGACGTATCAGCCGCCGCGCATCTGCCGGCCGAAGTCGCCGGCCGGATCGCCGAGACGGCGGCTGCGCATAAGGCGGTGACCGCCTTCCGCCTTGAAGGCATCGCTCCCTCGGTGGTGGAGCGCAAGGCCGTACTGGAACAGCTCCTGGCGCCGCTGGCTTCGCTCGCAACGCTCGGCGAGGGAGCCTCACGCTCATTCTGGCGCGCGGTGCGCGACGTCATGCCGTTTGCCGCGTCAGGTCCGGCGGGCACGCGCGACCTCTGGCGCATTTCGACGGCGCCGGCCGAAGGCGCAGCGGTCGGCCGCATGCTCGCGGGCAAAGCCGGTGCGGAGATCCTCTACGATTGGGCCGGTGGGCTCATCTGGGCGGCTTTGCCCGCCTCCGACGATGCGCATGCGTCTTTGGTGCGTGCCGCAGTCGCGGCCGCCGGCGGCCACGCGACACTCATCCGTGCCCCCGCTGCTGTGCGGGCTGCGGTCGAGGTGTTCACGCCGGAACCAAGCCCGCTCGCGGCATTGACCAACCGGATCCGCAAAAGCTTCGATCCGCAGGGCGTGCTCAATCCCGGGCGTATGTGGGCGGGTGTCTAGTCATGCAAACTTCCTTCTCCCTCGAACAGCTCGCCGATCCGGACATCGCAGAATCCGAAAAGATCCTGCGCGCCTGCGTGCATTGCGGCTTCTGCACCGCGACTTGTCCGACCTATGTGCTCGACGGCAACGAGCTCGATTCCCCGCGCGGCCGCATCTACCTCATCAAGGACATGCTGGAGCAGGACCGTCCGGCGACGGCCGAAGTTACCCTGCATATCGACCGCTGCCTGTCGTGCCTGGCCTGCATGACGACCTGCCCGTCGGGCGTCCATTACATGCACCTGGTCGATCACGCCCGCGTCCATATCGAACAGACCTACCGCCGCCCGCTCGACGACCGCATTCTGCGCGCGCTGCTGGCGAAAACGATGCCTTATCCGGAGCGCTTCCGGCTTGCGCTGATCGCCGCGCTTTTTGCCAAACCCTTCGCCGCTCTTGCCGCGGCGCTCAGGCTGAAGCGGCTTGCGGCGACGCTGAGCTTTTCGCCCTGGCGCTGGCCGCAAAGGCCGCTCGCGCCGCAGACTTTCACCGCGGCGGCGGGCCAAAGCCAGGCCCGGGTTGCGCTGCTTCCCGGCTGCGTCAACGACCTTCTGGCGCCAGACATCAACGCGGCGGCCGTCAACGTGCTGACGCGGCATGGGATGGAGGTTGTGGTCCCGGCCGGGCTCGGCTGCTGCGGCTCGCTCGTCCACCATATGGGCCGCGAGACCGAGGCGCTGGCGCAGGCCTGCGCCAATATCGACGCCTTTCTGGCGATCGACGGCCTCGATGCCATCATCATCACGGCGTCCGGCTGCGGCACGACAATCAAGGACTATGGCTTCATGCTTCGCAACGATCCGCTCTATGCCGAGCGGGCGGCGCGCGTGTCGACGCTGGCAAAAGACATCACCGAATATCTCTCCGCCGTGCCGCTCAAGCCTTCGCGCGGGCCGAATCAGGCGGCGGATGATGCGCGCGACGCGCCAAATCCGCAGGGTCTTGTCGTTGCCTATCACTCCGCCTGTTCGCTGCAACACGGTCAGCGTGTGACGCGGCAGCCGAAGGAATTGCTCAGCAGGCTAGGCTTTGTTGTTCGCGATATTCCCGACGGTCATCTGTGCTGCGGCTCGGCCGGCACCTACAATATTTTGCAGTCCGACATCGCAAGAAGGTTGCGCGATCTTAAAGTCAGGACTATCGAGAGACTGCGACCTGACGTGATCGCAGCAGGCAATCTTGGTTGCATCACGCAGATCGCGGCGGGCACTCCGGTTCCGGTCGTCCATACGGTCGAGCTGATCGACTGGGCGACGGGAGGCCGATGTCCGCGGAGGCTTCGGGGGCATCGGCCGCGCGCGGCGATGCACTCGGCCACGGCGACGGGCTGAGCGAACTCTCGGTCAGCGTCGTGCCACACAGACCGGTCCTCCCGTGCTCGCGCTGAGGGGGCGCACGGGTGCTGGATCGGTTGCAGCGATCGGGAGGTCGATCATGGCGAAGAAGTCCAAAGCGAAGAAGAAATCCGGCAAGAAAAAGAAGGCCGCTCCGGCCAAAAAGAAGAAGATGCTGAAGGCATCGAAGAAGAAAACGGCGAGGAAGGCGGCCAAGAAGTTAGCCAAGAAGCCGGCGAAGAAGGTTGCGAGAAAGCCGGCGCCGAAGGCGGCTCCCAAGCCCGCTGCGAAGCCCGCGCCCGCTCCGATCCCTGAGCCGGCCCCGGCGCCGGCATGGACTCCGCCGAGCTCGGATCCGGGAACGGTCGGGGGCGGCGGCTAGCCAACCGCTTAGGCAAGGCGGCCTTAAGGCGGAAGTTGCGGGGCGCCTGACGCCGCCACGCCGCATTGCATCGGCTTAACGAGCCCAATACCATCGGTTCAGTATCGGTTTGACACCGGGATCGGCGACGGCGGCGCCGCCGATCCGTAGCCGGTAGAAGAGCGTTTCTGCAGCTTTTCGCCGCTTCTGTTTCGTTGTCGAGGAGGAGTGTTATGGCGAACTACAACATCCTGCTGATGGGCGCGTCCTACGGTTCGCTGCTCGCGTCGAAGCTCTTGTTCGGCGGCCACTCGATCCATCTGGTCTGCCTGCCCGCCGAGGCCGACTTGATCAATGCCGAAGGCTTCAAGGTCAAACTGCCGATCCGCGGCCGCAAGGAGCCGGTGCTTCTCGAATCGCGAAAGCTTCCCGGCAAGGTGACGGCCGGTCCGGCGACCGGGGTCGATCCGAAGCATTACGATCTGGTCGGCTTGTGCATGCAGGAACCGCAATACCGTTCGCCCGGCGTGCGCGAATTGCTCGATGCAGTGGCGAAATCGCGCGTCCCTTGCATGTCGATCATGACCATGCCGCCGCTGCCCTATATCAAGCGCATCCCCGGCCTCGATTACGAAGCGCTCAAGCCGGCTTATACCGACCCGACGGTGTGGGATAGTTTCGACCCCAAGACGATCACGCTCAACAGCCCGGACCCGCAGGCCATCCGTCCGCCGGACGAGAAGGCGAATTTCCTCCTGGTCACGCTGCCGACCAACTTCAAATGCGCCAGGTTCGATGACGACAAGAGCACCGCGATGCTGCGCCAGCTCGAGAAAGACGTCGATGCCGCGCGCTTCGATACGCCGGAAGGCAAGATCGAACTGCCGGTGAAGCTCAGGATCTACGATTCGATCTTCGTGCCGCTCGCCAAATGGGCCATGCTGCTCGCCGGCAATTACCGCTGCGTGACCAAGGACGGCATGCGCACGACCCAGGAAGCGGTGTGGAGCGACCTCGAAACCTCGCGGTCGGTCTATAATTTCGTATTCGACCTCTGCGTGAAGCTCGGCGCCAATCCTGCCGATCTGGTGCCGTTCGAGAAATATGCCGCGGCGGCCGAATCGCTGACGCGGCCGGCCTCGGCGGCGCGCGCCCTGCAAAACGGCGCTCCCAATATCGAGCGTGCCGATAAGCTCGTGCAGCTTATTGCCAAGCAGAAGGGGCTCAGCCACCCGGCGATCGACGCTCAGGTGGCCCTGGTCGATGCGCGGCTCGAAGCCAATCGCAAGAAAGCCGCGGCGGCCTAAACCCCTAGCCTGGCTCCAGCACGCGAAGCCCCGGGCGGAGCTCGGCGTTCCCGCCGTTGCTGGTTTCGCGTTTCCCAATCCGGGCTAGATCGCTTCAGCCAACTTCGACGTCCTGCCAAAAGCCGAATCGTCCGCCGACCTGGAACATTTCCGGCCGCGGCGCCTCGTAGGACCAGGCGGCGCGCGCGTGGCGCGTGCTCCCGACGACGACGTCGTAGAATTGCACGCCGTGCGGACAGGCGAGGTCGCTTGCGGTCTTTGCCGTCTTTTCCAGCCAGTCCATGCGCACGGTGGCGCGCGGAAAGTATTGATAGCCTTTGCACTCAACGACGTCGTCGCTCTTCGCGACCACGCGGCCGTCGACCGTTGCCTGCATCGTCCGCCTCCTGTGGATAACTGCGACTCGCTTGCAGCGATTTACTTAGGAACGGCGACCGATCGCGGCAACTGCGCGCGCATCAGCGATTTCTGCAGCTTTGCGGGCCGTTTTGCGCGTTGCGTGAAGCTGGAAAACTCAACAGCGGCAGGCACTTTGACTGTCAAGAGTGTGGCCTCCTCGCCACACTCGATAACAAACTCTGAAGTTTTGCCGCAAAAGCATAAAAAGGCAGCACTTGCCGTCGTTTTAAGCTTGGCTGTTTCATGGTTAAATTGAACTATTCGTGAAGTTTCAAGCTGCGCAAGGGGCGCTGCGGGGAATTCGCTTCGTAGTCGGTCATTGAATAGACAACGCCGAATACAAGCAGGGACAACAGAAGGGGCAGTTTTATGAAAAGAGTCGCTTTATCGTTGGTCTTGGCGGCCGGGATGGCTACCTCAGCGATGGCCGCTGACATGGTAACGAAAGCCCCGCCGGCACCGGCGCCTGCGCCTGCGCCGGCTCCGTGGGATGTCGCTATATCGGCAGCGTTGATGACGGATTACAATTTCCGCGGCATCACGCAGTCCAACCATCACGCTTCCACACAGGCCGGTTTCGAGGCGCGCTACACGTACAGCCCGATGTGGCAGTACTATGCCGGCATCTCCGGTGAGAGCATTTCGTTCCCGAACCGCGCCGCGGCGGAAATCGATCTCTATGCTGGCGTACGACCGACTTTCGACAAGCTCGCCCTCGATTTCGGCTTCTGGTACTACGCTTATCCGGGCGGCACTTGCTTTGACAGCTTCTACAATACCTGTCTGCCCAGCCTCGTGAACGGCAACGTCGCCAAGTCGAACGCCAGCTTCTACGAAGTGTACGGCAAGGCCACCTACACCTTTAGCGACCAATGGGCCGCGGGCATCCAAGAATGGTATTCGCCGTCCGTCGCCAACACCGGTTCTGTCGGCTGGTACACCGTCGGCAACGTCACCTATACGGCGCCGAGCACGATGTTCGCGAGCGGCTGGGGTGGCTACATCTCCGGTGACCTCGGCTACTGGAGCCTCGGCAAGAGCGATGCCTTCTACGGCGAAGGCTCCCTTCTCGGCGCCCCGGGCGTCTCCCAGGCAATGGCTGACGCCGGCGATCCCTACAAGAGCTACTGGAACTGGGATGCGGGCTTCGGCATCACCTACAAGGCCTTCACGCTTGACCTGCGCTACTACGACACCAGCTTGAACAAGGGTGATTGCAACGCCTTTACCAGCGCAACAAACGGTGGTGGCTCAAACAACATCACGACGGCCAATCCTTTCGGCGTCGGCTCCAACTGGTGCAGCACCGCCTATATCGCCAAGCTCTCGTTTGCGACCAATCTCTCGAGCATCAAGTAGTTTCGGCTGAGATTTGCGAAGACGTCGGGCCGGTAGCGGAAACGCTACCGGCCTTTTCGTTTGGCCGGACTTTGCTTTGCGCCGCGCCCCTTGTGCGCCGGCCACCGCCTGCGTGAGAGGCGCTTGCGGTCGCCGGTGTGTCGCCTAAGCTCCATCCACGGCCCGCTTGGGCGCGGACGAGCCGGAGGAGGGGCCTCATCGGCGCCGAATCACTCCGCCGCCGAAGCCAGCGGCACGTCGCGGACCTGAGACGCCGCATCGCTCGTGACGACTTCGACGTAGCGGCCGTGGAACGCGCCGAGCGTGGCGCGGTGGCCGATCGAGACAATCGTCGTGCCCTTGAGACGGTCCTGCAACTGCCGGTAAAGCTGCGCCTCCGCCGGCGCGTCGAGCGACGCGGTTGCCTCATCGAGCAGGAGATAATCCGGCTCCTGAAGCAGCGCCCGCGCAATGGCGAGCCGCTGCTGCTCGCCAAGGGACAGCATACGGTTCCAGTGCGCTTCTTCGTCGAGCCGGGTGCTCCATTCCGGCAGCCCGACGGCCGCGATTACCTCGGCGATTCGCGCCTTGTCGAAAGTCTCGGCCCTGGCCGGATAGCTGACGGCTGCGGCGAGGCTCGCCACCGGGAAATAGGGCCGCTGCGGCAAGAGCAGAATCTTGGCGTCCTTCGGCACCGTGACGCGGCCCGATCCGAAGGGCCAGATGCCGGCCATGGCGCGGAACAGCGTCGATTTGCCGGCGCCGGATGGCCCGGTCATCAGCACACGCTCGCCCGGAGACAGCGCCAGCCGCTCGGCATCGATCAGCGGTTCGCTGTTGGGCAGCCGCACATGGAGCTGTTCGATTGCAATCCCGTCGGTATCGGCGCGCGGCAGCACTTCGACCGCCGGCTGCAGCAGCGCTACGTCACGGCCGGCAACGATCGCCTTTTCGAAGCCAACCAAGCGCTGGACCACCGCTTGGTATTGCGCGATGTCCTGGTAGGCCTTCACAAAATACGACAACGCGCCCTGAACTTTGTCGAACGTGTTCGCCGTCTGCATCAGATCGCCGAGCTGGGTGACGCCGGCCAAATAGGCCGGGCCCGCCATCACATAGGGAAAGATCTGCGCCGCCTGGCTATAGCTCGCCGTGAAGAACGTGAGCTTCTTGGTCCGCCGCATGATGGCAAGCCAGTTGCCGACCACGAGGCCGAAGCGATCACCGAGGCGTTCGCGCTCGGCGGCTTCGCCGTGGAGCGCCGCGATCTGCTCGGAATTCTCGCGGGTGCGCACCAGATTGAAGCGGAAATCGGCTTCATAGCGCTGCTGCTGAAAGTTGAGCGGAATGAGCAGCCGGCCGATCAGATGTGCCAGTGTGGTGCCGATGACCGCATAAAGAAGCGCCGCCCAGACCAGATAGCCGGGAATGGCGATCCGCATGCCGAACAGATGCAGCGGGGCAGCTTCCGAAAGGCCCCAGAGAATGACGACGAAGGAGATTAGCGTAACGATCGAGTTCAACAAGCCGAGCCCGATCGACAGCGTGCTGGAGACGAATTGCGCCAAATCTTCGGCGATACGCTGGTCGGGATTGTCGGCCGCATCGCCGAGCAGTTGCATGCGGTAATGGTTGGCGGTGTTCAGCCATTGCCGCAGATAGGTCTGCGTCATGAAGCGGCGCCAGCGGATCTGCAGCCAAGAATTGAGATAATACTGATACACCGCGATTACGGTGTAGATGCCGGCCAGCGCGCAGAACAGCAGGATGTACCACCAGAAGCCGGCCGCATCGCGGTTCTGCAAGGCGTTATAGAAACCATTGTACCAGTAGTTCAGCGCGACGGTGATTGCCACGGTCGACAGTTCGAGGCCGATCACCGCGGCAAGAAGGATGCGTCCTGGCCAGCGGTCCTCAGAGCGGAAGTAAGGAACGGACAGCCGCCAAATCGTGGCCAGCGACGACAAAAGGCGTTGCAAAGGAAGACCTCCGAGGGATTAGCCGGGCAACCCGGACGGGCCAGCGTTGCGCGAGAGTTTTGGCGACCGAAACGTGATGAAGCTGAGCCCAACAAGGAGCCAAATCGGCCGCCGGCACGGCTTCGATCTCATTGAACTATCATGAGCTTGTCCAAGACGGCAGAGGCTTTGGACTGTGGCGGCGACGCGGCCTCGAGCGCAATTCACGTGGAAATACGCAGGGTTAGGGCAGCGGTGGCCGACAATCGCGTTTTCTTGATGGCTCGGTGACGCGCCCAACCTGGGGCCGGACGCGGCGCCAGCGGTATTGCGGCGATTCCGCGGGGCAGGTGACCCACCGGTTTTCGCGTCGCAGGCGCATCCCGGACTCAATCCAGGTGCCGCGTTATCGCCGCGTAAACGTGAGCGATCAGCCGTCAAATAGACGCAAAAGCCGGCTGACTTTCTCTTGCCCATGTTCTAGATCATTGCCGCTTGCGGCCGCCCGGCCGCGTTACCGTCATCAACCACCCGCCCGTAACTTTGTGATTCGCAGATGCCTCGGTTCCGGCTTTGGCTGCAACGCTGTTTCGCTTTCCATCTTGCCGCTTCCCATCTTGCTGCTTCCCGTTTTGCCGGCTTCGTTCTTCCCATCGCTGTCGCCATGATTGTCTGGACGGCCCTCTGGCCTGCGCGCGCCAGCGAGCCGTTCCCGTTCGGCAGCGAACTCATGCTCGATGCGGCGCCGATGGGCGGCTCCAAGCGCGTCCCGATGATCGAGATCGAGGACAATGGCACCGCCTCGATCGATCTGTGGTGCGCGAGCCTGAAAGCGCAGGCGACGGTCAACGATGCCGCCATCACCATCGTCCCCGGCGATCCGCAACCGGTGCAATGCGATCCCGACCGGCAAGCCCGCGATGCCGGGCTTCTGGCGACGCTCACGCAGGTGACCGGCTGGCGCAGGAGCGGCGAGGTCATCGAGCTCACCGGCGCGACGCCCTTGCGCTTTCATTTGATGACGAATTGACGCTGCTTCCCCTCGCGCCAGGAAGCGAGACATCCTACGCATAAAGATCACCGGCATGCTTTGCCGGGCGTTCCGCTCCGGCGCGCCGATATTGTGCGGGGTCGCGTCGATGATGGCCTGCCGGACGCGCCATTGCACATCGTGGGGAACGTGGGCGAGCCCAAGCTTGAGGCAGACATTGGCGTCGCCGCAGCACGCGCCCAGCCGGCGGCATTGCTTGTTGCGGCAGGCCCGCCATGGCGCGAAGGCTTTGCAATAGCGCCGCTGCTGCAACGCCTTCTCGATGGCAAAACGCGCCGCTGCGTCAGGCGGGCGAAGCTTGGCTTTGGCCTTCGGCGTCGCTTGAAGCACGGCAAGCGCCGCGGCGAAGTCGCGAACAGATCAAGCATCTCGTTCACGCCAAGCCGGATTACGGCGTGTGGCTCGTCGTCAAAGGCCCCGAGGAGGACGAGCCGATCGGCGATCACCAGCACGTCGAACTGCACAAGCACCCGCACGCCCGGTTTATCACCGGGCCGAAGAAGTCAACCGAGGGTTCGCCGACGCACTTTCTGCCGGAGCGCGACCGCGAATATCTCACCGACAAAGACATCGCCTTCGAGGAGATTGTTGATGGCGGCCAGCGCGGCGTCGTGTTGCGGCAGCATCTGCTGCCCGCCGGCCTCTTCGACGCGCCGAAGGCCGATCTCCTCATCTTAGTCCCGGCCGGCTACCCCGACGTGCCGCCGGACAATCCGCGTTAGCTGCATGGCTGAGCTGGCAACTCGAAATGCCTGCTGTTTATTTGGACCTTTACCTGATCCGCGACCGCACACCGCTCAGCTGGCGATGTGATGACCTAAGCCGCGTTCTCGAAGAGCGGTATTCGCTGCTAAAGCCCATCATAATCGAAGGCATCTTGTTATTAAGCGCGATGGAGGCCATCAAACGAAAGGTTGACTATCTAGTTTTCGTTGACAGGAGCGAACGCCGACCAAACGTGGATGCCGTGGCGGCGTATCTCGCTCAGCGAAACCCCGAGGTTTTAGCCAACTACGTGCTGCGCTGGTCAAGCGCTGACTATGACAGGGTCGTGCTTCAAGCTCACCTGGATGGTCAGGATCGTCACGGAGCGAACTAACCGGAGACCGGTTCGCCAGAGCGGTCGTAGCCGTGTTCGGTCAATTCGCAACCGCAGAAGCCGAACAGCGTGCCCGAGCTCCGGATCCGTCGGGGTCCGGCCTTTGCCATAGGCCGCACCCGGCCGATTTACGAGTCATCGGCGCTATTTTCTGAACGGGGTTCACGTCGAGGGATTCGTTGAAGCACGCATCGGCCTCATCGATCGGCAGGCAGAAGCCGGCGAATTCATTGTGCCGGTAGCCCTTGCCGACGCCGAAATCGAGCCGGCCGCCGGACAGAAACGAATGCCCTATTCACGGGTTCATGCCGATGCTACTCGCTGTGGTAACCAAATGAGCAACATCCGTAATCACGACCAAGATCAGCATGCCGACCGCGGCCATCACGAATATAGAGGCCAGGACAAGAAACCCGGCATAAAGCTTCGACAGCATCATGGCGCTGTCTCATTAGGGTCATCCCGAGAGTTAAAACGCCTTTGTGATCACCTCACCAATCATTTCCGACGCATATCGCGAAACTCTGCTGGACCGCGGATCAGCCTTCTCTTGCGCCGTTGTTGTTCCTCTGCCGGCAAAGTCTTGTCGCCAATTTCGTCAATCGTGGTAGCTGCCATTTCTGCTGCCTTGGGCGCCGCATCGGGGCGTGAGGGTGACGCGACAGTCCGTTTCTTGCAGTAGTCGGCTAGCAACTTCTCGATCAGCCCAGTGAGCGAGCGATGTTCCGCCGCTGCGGCCTTCTCGCCCGCGGCCTTAAGCGTCGGCTCGATTTGAAGAATGACCCGCGTGGTTCTCATACGATCACAACGCGAGGCGGGGTGTCATCGTTGCATGATATGGGAGCCGGTATCCCGCCCGTGCGACATCTTGTGATAACCGGGCTGCGCCATAGCCTATATCTTGCCCCATTGGCTGCTGTTCCCGTTATGTTCTTAATGCACGGCATGGGCGTGATTATCGAGATCAATCGGGATTTTCCCTTCCGATTGCCGCTCTCGTTCGACGAGGCGGCGATGTCCTTGATTGGCTCGAAGAGTGCGGCTTCGCGTGGGACATGTACGTTGACCTACCCGAGAACCTGGTCAGGTACTGCTTTCGCACCTTGGAGGATGCTTCGGCGTTTAGACGACGGTTCGTAGATGTACCGGAAGGGCGAGCTGTCGCCGGCTGACATTGAACGGAAGTGGCCGCACCAAGTGGTGCTGCCGGCGCGCGTCTGCGAGGGGCGGCGGTTACAACGAGATGCATGAGTTCTGCAAAGACCTCTGACTTTGCAGCCGTGGTCACGCCGTCCATCATAATAATGAGTGGTATGACGTGTACTGCTTTTCAGACGCTGCCGACGTCGAGAAATTTAAGCAGCGGTTCGGTGGTGAGATGTTCAATCCAAGTCACAAGGGAAAGGGACGTAACTGGGCGCGTTGGAATAAGCCCTAGGCTCCCTACACGTGCGCCATGTGCGGTCGCGTTCGCCTCTCCTCTGACTATTCCGAAATCAAGGTAGCGTTGAAGTTCGATCTCGCCGCGCCAGCGCCGAACTTCAAGCCCGATTGGAACAAGCCGCCGACTGAGCCGATGCTGGTCGCTATCAGATCGGAAGACGGCAAGCGCATTCCGAAGATGATGCACTGGGGCCTCCTGCCCCATTGGGCGAAAGATGAAAAGCTTTCCTATTCGACCTTCAATGCGCGATCCGAGGATTTCACGACGAGACCGGCGTTCGGCGATGCCTGGAAATGGGGTCAGCGCTGCCTCGTCGTGACCGACGGTTTTTACGAGTGGAAGAAGCTAGATCCGAAAGGCAAAGCTAAACAGCCTTACGCCATCGCAATGCGCGACGGAATGATGATGATGGCAGGTCTTTGGGCCCGTTGGACGGACCCGAAATCAGGCAATGAGGTTCTTAGCTGCACTGTCCTCACCTGACGTCCCAATGATGTGATGGCCGAACTCCACGACCGCATGCCGGTGACGTTGACTGAAACCGATCGGCCGAAGTGGCTCGGCGAAGAACCGGCAACCGAGGAAAAACTGTTGGCCTTGCTCGCGCAGTGCCCAGACGAAGCGCTGAAAATCTGGCCGGTCGGCGCCGCGATCGGTAATGTGAAGAATAATGGACCGGAATTGGCGTTGCCGATTTGACGAGCCCGTACGGCCCGACCATTGGGCGCGGAATGAGTAATTCTTTTAAGCGATTGAGAATATGCCTGCCACCGCTGAAGTCATGGCCCCGTAGTTCCATCGGCTAGAGTAAGCAGTTCTAGCGGCAGCCCCGGAACGCGTTGCGGAATTAGTGAACGAAATTCTTAGGCGTGAAAAATGGCAACTACTAGCAACGGCTGGTGCGCCCGTCGGGGGCGCGAACCCATTCACCGCGTATCCAGAAGATAAAAGGATCGAGGTTTTGTATTCGGGCTTCGCCATGATTTGGTGTCTGGCGGTCTACGCGGCCCTGGTGCTCCATGTTGTGAGGCAAGCGGATGGCCGACACGGCGGCCAAATTGATGTCGGGCCAATATTTAAGCCGGCGCCAAAATACCTGGAGTACGCGACGGTATTGCGCACCCGTGACGAAGACTGGCCTGCAGAGTTACCGGTGCGTCAGGCGGGCGAACCTTTCCAAACGATCGACAGAATTTTCTTCGGCGCGGCAAGCTGGATATTACTTCACGAGATCGCGCACGTGCATTTCCGGCATAAGCTGCATCTCCTGCCAAACGACAATATTGCCCAGGAAGATGACGCTGATAAATTTGCTGCGCGTTGGATGCTTGAGGAAGTACCTTCAAATCAAGAGAGGGAGTTTCGAATACTGGTAGTCGGCGTGGCAATTGCCTGGCTGCTCCTTTTTGAACCGCTCGGCGGCGACGCCAATCATCCGCCCGCTGTGACTAGGATGAGGCATGTCGCTAGCCATTTTAACGCGCCGGAGAACAGCATCGCCCTCGAAGTTGTTGCACACTTGTTGAAAATTCTTTTTTTCCCGAAAGAACCGGCACCAGAGTTTGGCAATTCGCGGAAGCTATTCTACTGGACCGTCGATCTCTTCCCTCATCGCTGAAGGCGCTCTCCGGCTTGCTCCGATTATGGCATGCGAGGTCAACTCAAAGCGAGCTTAAGGCAAGCGTCTCTCACGTTAGGGCATATCCATTAAGCAGTGTCTCGAAGTGCTGACCTTGTTTCAGGAATTTGAATAATGTCTCCGCATCGCTCAAGACACCCCCGGCATCGATTTCGAAGGGCTCGCCGAAGGTCTGCTCATTGAGAATGCGCACGAAATCCGCGAGAGCCGACCAGAAATCATCTCACTGATCCCAACTGCCTCCAGGAAGGACCCCTCCTTTGCGGATAACATCGCGATCCGCATGTGCCCCGAGTTTGTTTCTGGCGGGCAGAATTACTTGACGTAGCTTATCCATGCGCCGGTGAAGCTCATCCAATTTCTTGAACATCTCCCTCTCGGTGGGAAAGCTGTTCGTGAACAATTCGACGGTAAAATTCTGCCTGCCACGGCCAGCATCTGCAGGATCGGTGACTCGGCACGCAGCAATAGCGATGTCGAGGGAGAGCATTTTGCCGATATCCTCGAAGAATAGAGGGGATATCGCCCCCATCATTTTCCGTTCGCCGCCGTCACTGTCTTTCCATATGCGTATCAGAAATGTGTAGAGAGATCGAATGTAGACACAGTGATCGCGGAACTCTTCAACCTCCTTTGGTGACACCTCCGGCTTCGCGTTCGGCTTCGCATGTTCGGCCCCCAGCGTGATGTACTCGTCCCAACCCAAAATATGTGCGCACGCTCCTTTGCGCTATCGCCCACTTCTCGCCGCATCGTTCCGCCTGGTGGCGGACCTGCGGTTTCCGCTGAGCAGCAGCGTTCAATTCGGCCGCTACAGCCTGCGCTTCAGGTTCTGTATCGAAAGTAGAAGCCATCGCTAAACCTCCTCTCAGGTTGCCCTCACGTGGTTTAGCAAGCGAACGGTCCCGAATATTTTGTTCGGACCTGAAAGCCCCCAGAGTGCTTGCAATCGGGCGCGCTTGGTTATTCCCTGGAATAGATGTCTCTCTCTAGAAGCCTGCGACCCGGACCACAAACGTAGTCCGGATTTTTTCATTCGGGATGATCTTGCGGGTCGCTCCACGCCGTTCGTCAACGGTCGTTTCCATCCGTTCTTAGACTCATCGGCACGATTTTTCGCAGTGCGCAGCGAATGGACTAGCGCCCGAGCTTGTCGCGCTTCCTTGCGCACTGGACCGCGATTACGAGGCTATTCGCGTATAACGCTACAGGCTCAGGTGATGTCGCGTAGGGGTTCGATGTTCTCGCTGGGCCACCGGCTAAGCTAATCCGGAAGTCAATTTCTGAAAACACCAAATACCGATTTATTTTCAATGCCGTATGGCGGAGGGAGTGTCCGCCTTTCGTGTAAAAAACTCGAATTGTAACAATAACATACTCGTTGGCGTGGCACCCCAAAATGTACCCACAAATGACACCTGTACTCCCACGCGAGTAGTTCGAGATGACTCCAGACCTGAGGCGGCAGTCCGTATCGGACCGGTCTCGGCCCAAATTCCCTGCTAACGGGGAAATAAACAGGGAATTTCCGGTATTACGGCGTAAACGCCACAAGCTTAGCCGCGCTCGGTCTGCGCCGTGATTAGGCGTGCGGTCGTGGCCGTTTTTGCGTGAATTTTTTAGTGATTGAATCCCACGACTGGCAAGCACGTTCGGCGACTTCGGTACGATGTCCGCTATTGGGTGAACAGCAGACATCACTATTTGGAGGTGTCGCGGCATCTAGTGACCTACGCGGACTCGGGCCAATCGATAGCGCTTCATCGAGCAATGTTAGTGACAGTACCAGTAGGAGCGCCTCAAGAACCGGCCGGTTCTCACATACACGCCGACATTACTACTCATTAAAAAATATTGCTTCTTTGCGCTATCATATTCAATCTTAGAGACCGTAACGCAGCCGTTCCGAGGGGGCTGCTGTGCTTTCACATGAGTTGGAAATCCGATTATCAACGCAACTACTGCGGTGACAGCTCCGCCGACAGCCGATAGAAATCGCACCGTCCGATGTTGGTTGGCATTCCCCGCGCCCTCCAAAGGGATTAGTCGAGCGCAAAGATATTTTACAGGGCACGAGTCCGCAATTGGCCGATTCTGTTGAATAAGTCCGAGAGCGATCGACCGAGGTTGCTCGGTTGTGCCGAGCATTGCAAGACGTCCTGGCTTCGCATCTTGGGATGGCCGTGCGTTCGGCATTGGGGTCAATTTCGCCAGTTTTCCGGAGGTTCTGGGGCGGTTGCTGCGAGGAGGAACTCATCGCGGGCGCCCTTTGGTCCTCGTAGTCGTAGTCGATCGAGCTTGAGAATGCGTTTGAGATGAGCGAACAGCATCTCGACTTTCTTGCGCAGCCGGCGAGACGTCCGTCCTTGCCAGGATTTAGCAATCAGCCGCGCCGTATCACGAGCGCCCTCGTGGATGGAGCACCGGCAATCCGGGAGCCTTGGCTTACGGATTGAGACTGTCGGATGTGCCGTTGCCCTTACCGTTGCCGTCGATCGACACGGCCTGGGGTTGGGGGCGGTTGGTTTGAACGAGCGACGGCGTATCGATCGCTTTTTCGTTTCGTCGCG
>JBAUCK010000041.1:0-12680 GCA_049677525.1 Xanthobacteraceae bacterium | reverse complement strand
GCCAGGATCACGCCAAGAAGGTGCTCTCGGTCGCTGTCCACAATCACTACAAGCGGCTCAATCATCAGAGCAAGCACAACGACGTCGAGCTCGCGAAGTCGAACATCCTGCTGATCGGTCCGACCGGCTCGGGTAAGACGCTCTTGGCGCAGACGTTGGCGCGCATCCTCGACGTGCCATTCACGATGGCGGATGCGACCACGCTGACGGAAGCCGGCTATGTCGGCGAGGACGTCGAGAACATCATTCTCAAGTTGTTGCAGTCGGCCGACTATAATGTCGAGCGCGCGCAGCGCGGCATCGTCTATATCGACGAGATCGACAAGATCTCGCGCAAGTCGGACAATCCCTCGATTACCCGCGACGTGTCGGGCGAGGGGGTCCAACAGGCGCTGCTCAAGATCATGGAAGGCACGGTCGCGAGCGTTCCGCCGCAGGGCGGCCGCAAACATCCGCAGCAGGAATTCCTGCAAGTCGATACGACGAACATTCTGTTCGTGTGCGGCGGCGCTTTCTCGGGGCTCGAAAAGATCATCTCCTCGCGCGGCCGCTCCACCTCGATCGGCTTCGGCGCCCGCGTCGCGGCGCCAGAAGATCGCAAGCAGGGCGAAATCTTCCGCGAGGTCGAGCCTGAGGACTTGCTGAAATACGGCCTCATCCCGGAATTCGTCGGCCGTCTCCCCGTCGTTGCGACGCTGGAAGATCTCGACGAGCCGTCGCTCAAGCGCATCCTGATGGAGCCGAAGAATGCGCTGGTGAAACAATACCAGCGCATGTTCGAGATGGAGACGGTCGACCTCACGCTCGCCGACGAAGCTTTGTCGGCGATCGCCCGCAAGGCGATCGACCGCAAGACCGGCGCGCGTGGCCTGCGTTCGATCATGGAGAGCATCCTGCTCGACACTATGTTCGATCTGCCGTCGCTCGAAGGCGTCGAAGAAGTGGTGATCTCGCGTGAAGTGGTCGAAGGCAGCGCCAGGCCGCTTTACATCTATGCCGATCGGTCCGATCGCGCCGGCGATGCCGGCGGAGCGAGCGCCTAACGGGTGCCGGAACCCGGCACCTTCGATTCGGTGCGCGGCCCAATTTTCCGCCTTCGCAACGCGCTGTTTTGCGCGAAGAATTGAGCTTTCTTGACAGGGCGGCGGTCGAACGCCACCTATAGTGTTGGAACGAGAAAAGCGTACGAGGAATCGCGTAGCTAAACCGGTCAGGGTCTCGTACCCGCTCCAGCGGTAACGCCAAATGGGCGCGGATAGGTGTTCATCCGTGACTCCCTGCCGGCTAACGCAGTCTTTCGTGGCAGCGCATTCTGCGGGCCATGAAGGAGGTGCACAACAATAAGGAAATGGGGCCATGACAAGCGCCGCCAAAGCTAAGCCGGTTCTGACAGCAGGTGAAAGCCGGGCCTATCCCGTGCTGCCATTGCGGGACATAGTTGTCTTCCCGCACATGATCGTTCCGCTGTTCGTCGGCCGCGAGAAATCCATCAAGGCGCTCGAAGAAGTGATGCGTTCGGACACGTTCATCCTGCTCGCGACGCAGAAGAATGCCTCGGACGATGAGCCGGCGACCGACGCCATTTTCTCGATCGGCACGCTGGCGAGCGTGCTGCAGCTCCTCAAGCTGCCCGACGGCACCGTGAAGGTGCTGGTCGAAGGCGCCGCCCGCGCCGAGGTCAAGAAATATACCGATCGCGAAGATTACTTCGAAGCCGAAGCGGTGGTGATCGCCGATGCTTCTGGCGATCAGGTCGAGGCCGAAGCGCTGGCGCGCTCGGTCGTCAACGAGTTCGAAGGCTATGTGAAGCTCAACAAGAAAGTGTCGCCGGAAGTCGTCGGCGTGGTCCAGCAGATCGAGGACTATGCCAAGCTCGCCGATACGGTGGCTTCGCATCTCGCCGTGAAGATTCTCGACAAGCAGACGATCCTGGAAATACCGACCGTCACCGAGCGTTTGGAAAAAGTGCTGGGCCTGATGGAGAGCGAGATCTCTGTGCTGCAGGTCGAGAAGCGCATCCGCACCCGCGTCAAGCGTCAGATGGAGAAGACGCAACGCGAGTACTATCTCAACGAGCAGATGAAGGCGATCCAGAAGGAGCTGGGCGACGAGGACGGCAAGGACGAACTCGCCGAACTCGAAGAGAAGATCAAGCGCACCAAGCTCTCCAAGGAAGCGCGCGAGAAGGCGCAGCACGAGCTCAAGAAGCTGCGTCAGATGTCGCCGATGTCGGCGGAAGCCACCGTCGTGCGCAATTACCTCGACTGGCTCTTGTCGATCCCGTGGGGCAAGAAGTCGAAGATCAAGAAGGACCTGCCGCTCGCCCAGCAGATCCTCGATGCCGATCACTATGGCCTCGAAAAAGTCAAGGAACGCATCGTCGAGTATCTCGCCGTGCAGCAGCGCGCTAACAAGCTGACCGGGCCGATCTTGTGCCTAGTCGGGCCTCCCGGCGTCGGCAAGACTTCGCTCGGCAAGTCTATCGCGAAGGCGACCGGTCGCGAGTTCGTGCGCGTGTCGCTCGGCGGCGTGCGTGACGAAGCCGAGATTCGCGGCCATCGCCGGACCTATATCGGCTCGATGCCCGGCAAGATCATCCAGTCGATGCGCAAGGCAAAGTCCTCGAACCCGCTGTTCCTCTTGGACGAGATCGACAAGATGGGCGCCGATTTCCGCGGCGATCCGTCGTCGGCTTTGCTAGAAGTGCTCGACCCCGAGCAGAACCACGCGTTTAACGACCACTATCTCGAGGTCGATTACGATCTCTCGCATGTCATGTTCATCACCACGGCGAATACGCTGAACATTCCGCCGCCCCTGATGGATCGCATGGAGATTATCCGGATCGCCGGCTATACCGAGGACGAGAAGGTTGAGATCGCACGCAAGCACCTCATCCCGCACGCGGTCGTCAAGCACGGTCTCGAGCCCAAGGAATGGTCGATCGACGACGGGGCCTTGCTGACGCTCATTCGCCGCTATACCCGCGAAGCGGGCGTGCGCAATCTCGAGCGCGAGCTCTCGACCCTGATCCGCAAGGCGGTGAAGGAGCTCACGATCACGAAGAAGACGTCGGTCGAAGTCACCGACAAGACGCTGCCGGATTTCCTCGGCGTGCCGAAGTTCCGCTTCGGCGAGGTCGAGGACGAGGATCAGGTTGGCATCGTTACCGGCCTGGCCTGGACCGATGTCGGCGGCGAATTGCTGACTATCGAAGCCGCCATGATGCCGGGCAAGGGTAAAATGACTGTGACCGGGAATCTGCGCGACGTGATGAAGGAATCGATCTCGGCTGCGGCGTCTTATGTCCGCATGCGTGCGGTTGCCTTCGGCATCGAGCCGCCGGCCTTCGACAAGCGCGACATCCACGTGCACGTGCCGGAAGGCGCGACGCCGAAGGATGGTCCGTCGGCGGGCGTCGCGATGGTTACGGCCATCGTTTCGGTGATGACCGGTATTCCGGTGCACCGCGACGTGGCGATGACCGGCGAGATCACGCTGCGCGGCCGCGTGTTGCCGATCGGCGGCCTAAAGGAAAAGCTGCTCGCGGCGCACCGCGGCGGCATCAAGACCGTGCTCATTCCGGAAGAGAACGCCAAGGATCTTGTCGAGATCAACGACAGCATCAAGAGCGGGCTCGATATCATCCCGGTTTCGCGCATGGATGAGGTGCTTGCCAGGGCGCTGGTGCGAAAGCCAGAGCCGATCGTGTGGGAAGAGGCGACCGCGAAACCCGTCGACGTTCCCGACGCCGCGGTTGAGGAAGATTCCTCCGGGCTTACCGCCCACTAAACGCGATCGTTACAATTGCAGGGGGCGCCCATCGGGCGCCGCCTTTTTATCGGGTTTCGCGAGGTTACCTAGCCTTATCAGTCCTTTAGCTATGCCCGCGCGGGGCTGAGCTATTCGTGTCCCCGCCGTGTATGTTCCCGCGATGGCCAGTCCTTCCCATCCAGCGATTGCACACTTCTATCCCGGCCGTACGGCCGGCTTGATAACCCGCGTTGCGCCGGGAAAGCCGAATTTCGCACCCAAGTTTCCTCGTCCTCCCCGTCGCCGCCGCCGTTCCTCTAGCACGCTCCGCCAAGGCTTCATTGCGAGAGGCGCTTGTCGCTTGCGTGACGCTTGGCGTGGTCGGAACCGACGCGTTCCTGACACACCACGACGTGGGCCTGGCCGATGAGGCGACCGGGACCGGCCCGATCCTTCTCGGGTCCATCCTGTTTTACCCGGATACCGGAAACACCTGTCACCAATTGTACTTCAATAACCAGGACGGCCAGTTCTCGGACAACGGTCACGTCGATTGCGCCCGCGCGGTCGCTGATTTGTCGAAAGACAAGCCCAAGAACTCGTCCACGGTCCGCACGGAATTCATCAGCAAGGGCTTTCGCTAAATCCTCGGCGGTCTGTTCCGTTCGGTTTGCGGTGGCGCGCCGCGACCATATTGGCCGTTGCCGCGACATTCGCTACATTCGCCTCGAGGGGCCATCGGCTCCAACGCCGCTTGCGAGGCGTTGGGCAAAACTCTGAGAGTGCGCGTGTCCAAGACCATACGTCCGGCCGCCGGATGCGGAATCCTTGTGCTTGCGGCGCTCACCGTTGCCACTGCCGCCATTGCCGACGACGATTTTCCGCTGACCGGAGACTATACGCAGAATGTCGCCTGTAAGGGTGACGGTACCGATGCCGAGACGGCTAAAGTGAAGATTTCGCCGCAGGAGATCGTCTCCAATATCGGCGTTTGCACCATTCTCGATACCAAGCACAACGGCAACAGCATCTTCGCTCACGTCGAGTGCAAGTTTCCCAGCGGGCCACTGATGGGCGATATCACCTTCACGCGGCGTCCCGACAACACGATCGAATTTGTCGATCGGGATTCGACTTACAAAGCCGTGCTCTACCGCTGCCCGAAATGAGCTGCTCTGGCGGGCAGCCTTTGCGACGATAATCCAAAAAGACTTTTTGCCGGCATTCCCGGTTCGGAACAGGGAGTTGAACCATGAGCTACTATCAAGGCCTGCAAGCGGAGACGGTGACGTTCCGTGCTCACAATGGCGACCAGGGCGAAGCTTATTACGCGCGCCCGACACGGGCCGGTAAGTTTCCCGGCGTGGTGGTCATCCATCACTTGCCGGGCTGGGACGAATGGACGATGGAAGTGGTGCGAAAATTCGCCCATCACGGCTACGCGGCGATTTCTCACCATCTCTATTTCCGTGAGGGTAACGAGGCGCCCGACGATCTCGGCGCCCGCATCCGAGCTGCCGGCGGCGTTGCCGACGCGCAGGTCATGGGCGATACCGCGGGCGCCATGGCTTGGCTGCGCGCTCAGCTCAATGCCACCGGCAAAATCGGCGTCATCGGCTTCTGCTCAGGCGGCCGTCATACTTATCTCGCCGCCTGCACGTTGCCGGGGATCGATGCTGCGGTCGATTGCTGGGGCGGCAACGTGATCGTCGACAATCCCAAGGACCTCAACGGCAAGCGCCCGGTCGCGCCGATCGATCTGACGGAAAAGCTGAGCTGTCCGCTGTTCGGCATTTTCGGCAACGACGACGCCAATCCGACCGCCGACCAGGTCAACCGCACCGAGGCGGTGCTCAAGAAGTTCGGCAAGAATTACGAATTCCACCGCTATGACGGCGCCGGCCACGCCTTCTTCAATTGGGCGCGCGACGCCTATCGCCCCGAACAGGCCGCCGACGGCTGGCGCAAAGTGTTCGACTTCTACCGCCGTTATCTCGCGGCAGGGGCCGCGAGCGTCGCCGCCGAATAGAGGAGATCGCCAATAAGGAGGTTGCCATGTGCTCTTATATCGTCGAGAAAGCCGCACTCGTCGGCAGCGCCAAGGGCCGCAAGGGCTGGATGCGGATCGACACCGCGAACGTCTATTTCGATCATCCATATTACTCGACGCTTGATCACGTGCTCGCCATCGACTTCACCAATGAAGGCGAGGGCGGCCGTGATCGTATCGCTATCGAACTCAGTGCCGACTCGGCGCGCGCGCTGATCGCGCGCATTGAAGCGGCGCTGGCGAGCGGTGAGGCGGCTCATCCGTCGCTTGCGGCGCCGCACGTGGTTGCGGCGGAATAAGAAGATCTAGAGCCCGCTGACCCACATCCGCGACAGCGCCGGCAGGATGGTGCTGCGGGCCACTTCGAACGGATGTACGTCGCCCCGGTTGGCGAGGATGACGATGCCGATCTTCCGCTCCGGGACGAGGCCGAAATAGGCCGAGGCGTTGTTCAGGCCGCCCGGTTTATCGACGACAGTCGGGCCATCGGTACCGATGGTTTCCCAGGCCATCGCCTGTCCAGCTTGTGGGCCGACGCGAAATGCTTCGCGCTGCGTCATTTGCAGCGCATCCCACACTGGCGGATCGACCGCGCCGTCGTCGAGACAGGCTGCGAGCAGGATCGACAGATCGCGTGCGGTCGAGAACATCTGACCGGTGCCGGAAAAATCGAAATAACCCTGTTGATCGCCCGGGAGCCCGATCGGTACGCCAGACTGCGAATAGCCTTGCACCGTGCGCGCCAGCAATTCCGGGTTCATCACGGCGCGGCCGTCGGAGCCGCGCTCGGGCACCACAGTCGATTCCATGCCCAGCGGCTTGGCAACGCCGGTTTCAATCAATGCGCCGATCGGCTTGCCGTAGCCGCGCTCGAGCGCGAGCTGCAGCAAAATATAGCCGGCATGAGAGTAGATGTGCTGCTTACCGGGGGCCTCGCCGTTATGCGGCGTAAAGGCATTCAGTGCGTCGTAGAAGCCGGCAAGCGAGTAATGCTGCGTCGGCCATGGCGGATGATCGGTCGGCAGCGACAGTCCCGATGTGTGGGTCGCGAGCTGACCGATGGTGACACGGCCGATGTAATCGCCATGCAGTTCGGAGACGTATTTGTTGACCGGATCGTCGAGGCTGAGCTCGCCGCGCTGCACGCCTTCGGCGACCAGCGTCGCTTCGAATATCTTGCGCACCGAGCCGACATTGAACAGCTCATCCGAAGTGATCGGCCGCTTCTCGACCTGGTCGGCATATCCATAATTGAAGAACAGCGTGCGGCCGTTCATGCGGACGGCAACGGCCACGCCGCCGGCGCCGTTCGCCGCCGCCATGGGATCGATATCGCGGGCGATGACGCTGCGGACTTCCGTGCTCATGCTCGGCCGCGCAAAAGTGCCCGACGCCACGATCGCCAGGGTCGTGACAACGATCGCAATTGCCGCTGCGAGGAGCGCGCCACGCCGTCGCCAATTTCTCACGCTGAAAATCCTGGATCGCATCAGCCCAAGATTGGCTGAATTGGTAAATGCAAAGTGAATGGCCCCGGCGGCGACCTTGGGGCCGGATTTGGACGAGACGACGGCGATGCGGCGGAAACGCGACATGCGCGGGCGCAGGCCGCAGTGCCCCGTAAAATCGTCGTAACCGCACGCTGGTCTCTATAGCGCCTAGCGCACGCCGCCGGCGTTCACGATGGGCCCGCTATAGCCTTCGAAGCGCTTGCGCAACTCCGCCACTTTCGGTTGGTCGGTGAGGAAAACGCGATAATCGTTGGCGACTTGATAGGACAGAATCGGCTTGTAGCCGGCCGGCGGCGGTACGTCGGTGCGCGGCGACCAGGTCGGCAGCTTCGCCTGCTGTTCGGGCTCGAGCAGCCAGGATATGAACAGCTTCGCCGCGTTCGGATGCGGCGCACCTTTGAAGATCGCGCCGCTCAACGGCCAGATCGGCAACGCGTCGCCGGTCGGAATATGCGAGTCGACAGGCTGGCCCTGCCGCTTCAATTCACTGGTGATGTCGAGAATCGAGTCGAAAGTGGCGAGGTTCTGTCCGGAGCCGATGCTGCGCTGTTCGCCGAGATGGCCCTGAATGAAGTTCGGCTTGGCGGCCATGTATTTGTCCATGTAGGCCCAGCCGTATTTCTGCACGATGTGATAGAATACCCAGAGCGTGACATCGTCGTCGGCCGGATAGGCGGTGACGATCTTGCCCTGGAACTGGGGCTTGAGAAAATCCATCGCCGAATTCGGAATATCGGCGGCGGCGACTTTCTCGGAGTTGAACATGTAGGGCACGACGTTCACCATGGTCGCCCAGAACGTGCCGTCGGCATCCTTGAAATTCGCCTCCATTTTGTCGAAGCCGGGCGGCTTGAATGCAATCAGGCGGCCTTCCTTCTTCCAGCGGACATAATCGGCGGCGGTCTGCAGGATCGCGGCGTCGACTTCGAGCTTGCCCGCGGCAAGCTGAGCGTCGATCTTCTGGTCGAGCACGTTGGAGAAGCCGCCGCCGATCGTAACCTTGATGCCCGGATAGCGCTCTTCGAAGATCTTGGCGCGGGCTTCCCAAGGCGCGGTCGGGCCGCCGACATAGAACGCGAATTCGCCTTCGCTCTTGGCCTTGGCGTAGAGGTCATCGGCGATGGCGGACGGCGCGCCGCTTGTGACGCCGAGCGCCGCCGCGACCGCGGTGACGCGGATGGTTTTACGTGCAAGCGCAGCCGCAATGACGGCTGGAATGATGGCCATGGTCTTCTCCCCCTTATGTTTTGCCAAGCATGATCGTTGGCTGCGGCGGTAAAAACAAGCGGCTCGCCAAAGCTCAAGCGATCATGCTAGGTCACCGCCGGCGCGGATCGCGCCCAGACCTTGATCCGGTTCAATTGAATCGGCTCAAGGTCTAGATTTTTCGTTTGAGCACGATCTACCCGGAAACCGCCTTCCACTTTTCGGGATCATGCTCTTGGGGCAAGCTCTTGGGGCAAGGGAAACTGCAATGAAAATGATCGCTTACCTTCTGGCCATTATTTGCGCCATTGCCGCGGTGATGTATTTCGTCATGCCGGCCGGTCAATTGCCGACCTTCATGCCGGGCTACCTCGAAGGCTCGACGCACGTTCACACCACCCACGGCATCGCCGCTGTGGTTGCAGCCGTCGTGTTGCTCGGCATCGGCAAGTTCGTCGGCCGCAGCTGAGCCGCGATACAGCGCAGCCGCTATTTCGCGCGTACCTTGCGCTGTACGCGTTCGTCAAAGCGCGCGACGCTGACCACGACGCGCTGATGCGTGCCGCCGCCGATCTCTTCGAACTCGTCACGGGCCGCAACCTTGAATGTCACGGTGCGGCTCTCGACGTGAATGACTTCGGCACTGGCGGTCACGCGCAAGCCGATCGGCGTCGCTGCAGTGTGACTGACGTCAAGATGGATACCCAGGCTTTGATGGCCCGGCGGCAGCAGGTGTTCGATCGCCGCCAGCGCTGCAGCCTCGAACAGATTGATCATCACTGGCGTTGCCAGCACTTCGATCCGGCCCGAGCCGACAAAGGGCGCGGTGTGCTCGTGCCCAACTACGATTTCGGTCGTGCCGCCGAGGCCCGGTTTGATTTGGGCCAGAACGGGACTGATTTTTGCGGGCGCCCCGGCAGGAGGAGGATTTGTCATTCCACCTTATAGCGCCGTCTTGCGGGATTTCGAGCCGACATTTTGCATGTTTCGCGTAGCTGAATAGAACTGTGACGCGGGGACTTTTCTCGCTGGCGGGGTTAGATGCTAGACTGCGGCTGGGGCCAGTCAGGGGACCGAATGATGCGTCGATACGCCTTCATTTCCGCGATGCTGATCGCAATGCCGGTTGCGATGTTGCCGAGTAAGCCGTCCTTCGCGGTGAGCGCTAAGGACAAGTTGGCAACATGCACCTTCGGCGCCGATGACCAAAAGCTCCAGGGCGCCGCACGCAATGCATTCCTGAAGAAGTGCATGTCCGATCGCAACGATCCGCGGGGACCTGGCGCCGGCGTGCCAGCGGCGGCCGCGGCACCGCCGCCGAAGCAGTAAGATAGCATTCCAAGGAAGCATGATCTTTTCCGGAGACCGGCTTCCGCTTCTTGGCACCGCGCTCCGGGGAGAGCTCGCGGCATGAACCTGCCGCCCTTACGCACGCTGTTCTTCGAGGATCTTTCGGTCGGCATGGCCGAGACCCTGGAGAAGACCGTCTCCTCATCCGACGTCGTCGGCTTCGCCCAGCTCACCGGCGACCGCAATCCGATCCACCTCTCCGAACACTTCGCCGCTCGCACGTCGTTCGGCAAGCGCATTGCGCACGGGCTCTATACCGCGAGCCTGATCTCGGCGGTGCTCGGCACCCGCCTGCCGGGCCCGGGCGCAATCTACATTTCGCAGACGCTGAACTTCCGCGCGCCGGTCAAGATCGGCGACGCCGTCGTGGTCACGGTGACAGTGCAAGAACTGCTGCCGGAAAAATCGCGGGCGCGGTTGTCGTGCATCTGCGCGGTTGGTGGCCAAGTGCTCGACGGCGAGGCGCTGGTTGAAGTGCCGAGCGAGAAAGCGGCCAAGGGCAAGCGGCCGATGATGAAGCTGTGAGCCGTGCCGCGATCACCGGCGCGCCTGCCGCAGTCCTATGCCAGGATATCGCTCACTTCCGGGTGCTTGGCGACGTAAGCTCGCACGAACGGACAGCGCGGTATCACTTTGAGGCCGCGCTCACGGGCGATATCGAGTGCGCCGGCGACGAGTTTTGAAGCAATGCCTTGTCCGCGCGCCGCCACCGGCGTTTCGGTATGAAGGATCGTGATGACGCCGTCGTCGAGTTTGTAGTTGGCGAACGCCGTGACGCCGTTGACGTCGATCTCGAAGCGAGACAAAGCCTTGTTATCGCGGACTGCGGAATTCATCTGATCAATATAGCCTATGCGTTGGGTGTGCTGCATCGAGTTGTTTATGCCCTACCTCGGCTACAGGCGATATAAGCGTGCTGCGGTTTCGGACAAAATCTGCCGCTGGTCGCCGACAGGCAAGTGCGCGACCGCCTGGCGGATATTACCGGCGACGGTGGCATAATCGGTCCAGATTTTCTCGATCGGGAAATTCGAGCCCCACAGGCATCGCTCGGCGCCGAACAGCGTGACGGTGTCGCTGACGATCGGCTGGATGTCGGCGAGCGTTGCGCGATGCACGAAGGTGCCGAGCGCCGAGAGCTTTACGAATACATTGGGACAATCGGCAAGCCGCCGCATCCCTTTTCGCCACGCTGTGCGGCCGGCGTCGCTGGTATCTTCCAGCATGCCGGCATGCTGGAGCACGAATGTCGTCTGCGGGAAGGCGCGCGCAAGCTCGGCGCCGGGCGCCATTTGCGAGGTGAAGACTTGCAGCTCGAACAGGAGACCACGCGGCGCAAGCTGCGCCAGCCCGCGTCGCCAGTCTGCGCCGGCGATCACATCGGGCCGCTGCGCGAAACGGTAACTTGGATTTTCGTGCCAATGCACCTGCTGGCGGATACCCTTGAGGCACGTATAGGGCCGCATGGCGTCGAGCGTCGCCGCCACATCCGGCTTGGCAAGATTGGCGAAGCCGGTGATCGCATACGGAAAACCGTGCGCGTCTGCAGTCGACTGTACCCACGCGACCTCCTCGACGCCGCGCGACGGGTCCCAATTGGTCTGAACATAGACCGAGGCGACAACGCCATTGTCTTTGATGTCGGCAAGATATTCGGAGATCGGATAGTCGCGCCGGATCGCGTCATAGGGTCCGAAGATGCGCGGTACCATAGGGCCGTTCAGCCAGGGCTGGTCGGCTTGGCGCCAGATGTGATGATGGGCGTCGATGATGTCGAGGTTGGGCATGATGGGCGCTTGCGTTATTCACCTTCGTCATACGCGGGCTGGTGCCGCGTATCCACGCCGAGTTGCGGCATGACGGTCCGGATGCGTTTGGCGGCAGAATCCAGCCCGGCAATGACGGGGAGGTTGTCAATTGCCTCGGCTTGCGTCCGCCTGCTACGACCACGTCCAACAAAGCCGCATCAGCACGGCTCAAGGGAGGGGCGCACTGCCAAAATGAAAAATCTGGAAATCCGGCCCGGCGTCGCGATGGCCTACGAGGAGCACTGCTTCGCACCGCCCTGGTCATCGCCGCAGACTGTCGTGATGGTGCACGGCAATGCCGAATCCTCGCGCGCCTGGACCGGCTTCGTGCCGCATCTTGGCAAGTATCGCGTGGTTCGCCCGGATATGCCGGGCTTCGGCGCGTCGGCCGAACCGCCGGGTTACCGGTGGCAGGTGTCGTTCATGTGCCGTTCCAGGGCACTGGCGTCGCGCTGCAAGCGACCATCGCCGGCGAGGTGAATGCAATGTGGGGGTTTATAGCAGGACTGTTGCCGCAGGTTCACGCCGGCACAGTGCGTTCGCTCGCCAATGGCGGACGCCAACGGGCGCTGCCGGACGTGCCGACATTCGATGAGGCCGGCGTGCCCGGCTATGAAGCCGTGTCTTGGGTCGGCATGTTCGCGCCGCAGGGCACCAGTCCGGCGGTCGTCGAGAAGCTCGCCGGCGCAGTGAAGACGGCGATGGCGGACCCGAGCGTCAAGGACGTTCTGGCCAAGGATGGTTCGGAGATCGTGGCAATGCCGCCCGCGGATTTCCGCCAGGTCGTGGCGAGCGACCATGCCAAATACGCTAAGCTCTCCGATGTGCTCAAAGGCGCGCGGTGAAGAGCATGGCCCAGCGCTCTATTTCAGCCATCCGACCACCGCATCCGTAAACGCCGTGGTGCCGAACGTGCCGCCGAGATCGCGCGTGCGGTCGGTGGGGAAGGCGATGGTGTCGTCGAGTGCCTTTTCGATTGCCGCTGCGGCACGCCCGTAATTG
>JBAUCK010000040.1:0-12042 GCA_049677525.1 Xanthobacteraceae bacterium | reverse complement strand
GCGCGCCGGCGCGCGGACGCCGCGATGTGCTGCCGACCGGCCGCAATCTGTTCACCGCCGATCCGCGCACGCTGCCAACGCCGACGGCGATGGAACTCGGCCGCCGCGCCGCCGACGAAATCGTGCGCGCGCATTTGCAGACGCATGGCGACATGCCGCGTTCGGTCGTTGTCGATCTTTGGGGCAGCGCCACCTTGCGCACCGGCGGTGAGGAGATCGCGCAGGGCTTTGCGCTGATGGGCTGCCGGCCGATCTGGGATCCTGCGAGCGGGCGCGTCACCGGTGTCGAAGTGCTGCCAACTGCCTCGGCCGGCCGGCCGCGCGTCGACGTCACCTTCCGCATTTCAGGACTGTTCCGAGATCTCTTCCCGGCGCAGATCGCGCTGATAGATACCGCCGTACAGGCGGTCGCCGCCCGCGACGAGACCGACGACGAGAACCCCCTCGCCGCCGCACGCCGCGGCGCCAACCCGCGTCTGCAGCGCATTTTCGGCACCGCGCCAGGCGCTTATGGATCGGGCGTGGAAGATTTGTTGGGCCGCGATGCCGAACCCGACAAGATCGGCGCGGCCTATCTGGCCGCCGCCTCGCACGCCTATAGCGGCGCTGACGGCGCGGCGCGTGCTGCGCCCGGCAGTTTTGGCGAACGCATCGCTGATGCCGACATGCTGGTGCATATCAGCGACGATCCGGCGCGCGATCTTCTTGAAGGCGCCGATGACGCGGCCTTTGTCGGCGGCTTTGCTGCGGCCGCCAAGATGCTCGGTCGCTCGGCCGATCTGGTGATGCTGGACATGACCGATCCGCAGCGGCCGCGCGCGCGGACTTTGTCGGTGGCGCTGGCGCGCATCGTGCGGGCACGCGCGATCAATCCGCGCTTTATCAGCGGCCAGATGCGCCATGGCCCGCGCGGCGCCGCGGAATTTGCCGAGACTGTCGAGCGGCTCTGCGCCTTCGCCGAAACCACGGATGCAGTGAGCGACGAACTGTTCGATCTCGTTTATGCCGCCTATGTCGCCGATCCCGCTGTGCGTGACTTTTTGCTGCGCGAAAATCCGCAAGCCGCGGCAGCGATTGCCGAGAAGCTTGATGGGGCGCGGCGCCGCGGTTTCTGGCATCCGCGCCGCAACGACATCGAGACAGGGCTTGCGGCGCTGCGCGCAGAGGTGACGGCATGACGGCGATTGCCAAAACCGTTCCGCAGTGCCGCGGCGCCTGCCCCGGTCTGTCGGCGCCGATGCCCACCGGCGACGGCCTATTGGCGCGGCTTCTGCCGACCGGGACCATACCGCTCGCGGCATTTGCTGCACTGTGCCAAGCGGCGCGCGCGCATGGCAACGGCGTGATCGAAGTCACCTCGCGCGGCAGCATTCAGGTGCGTGGCCTGAACGAGGCATCCGCTGCGGAATTCACCGACACCGTCGCGGCGCTTGATATTGCCGCTGACGACGGGGTCCCGGTCTTGTGCAATCCGCTCGCCGGACTCGATGCCGAGGAAATTTTCGATTCGGCGTCGCTTGCGACCGAATTGCGCCGCACCGTTGCGCAGAGCACGCTCGCAGCAAAACTCTCGCCCAAAATCTCCGTCGTCATCGATAGCGACGGTGCGATCGGACTTGGCGCTGTCGCAGCCGACGTTCGGCTGCGCGCGCAAGCTATGCGCGGCGAGGTCGTGCTGCACGTTAGTGTCGGCGGTGATGAAGGCCGTGCCGCGCAGTTGGGTCATGTCGCGCCCAAGCATTGCGTCGAAACCGTGCTTCGCTTGTTCGATGTCATCGCGCAACGGGGTCGCGATGCCCGCGCCCGCGACGTCGTTGCCGCCGAGGGAGCACAAGCGTTTCGCTCCGCAATCGGCGACTTCTCGCTTTCTGCGGAGCCGGCGTCGGATTTCCGGTTGCGCGGCAATGAGCGGAATGGAACCGCAGGCGCGGCGATTGGAAAGTTTTCGCTGCGCAACGGAGCGTGCGCCATCGGCATCGGCGTTGCCTTCGGCCACGCCGACGCTGGTTCGCTCGAACGATTGATCGAAGCCGCCCAGGCCGCCGGAGCAACCGGCCTGCGCGCAGCACCGGGACGCGCGCTTTTGGCTATCGGGGTTCCGCAGAAGACCGCGCCTGCCTTTGCCGAAGCCACCGAACGTCTCGGCTTCATCACCCGCGCCGACGATCCGCGCCGCAAGGTCATTGTCTGCGCCGGAGCACCGATTTGCGCCTCGGCCCACATCGCCTCACGCGCGCTGGCGCCCGCTGTCGCGTCAAGTGCGGCGCCGCGACTCGGCACGATTCATATTTCCGGCTGCGCCAAGGGCTGCGCGCATGCCAGGGCTGCCGCACTGACCGTCATCGGCATGCCCGAGGGTTGCGCGCTCATCGCCGACGGGACCGTGCGCGACACGCCGTTCGCGATCGTAGCCAAGAATGAACTGTCGGCCGCGATTGCGAACCATGCGCTCGAACACACCGAAGAGGCTGCGCATGTCTGAGCAGCCCGGCTACCTGCGCGACGGCACGGCGATCTACGAGCGCTCGTTCGCGATCATCCGCGCCGAAGCCGATCTTTCGCGCTTCTCGGCGGAGGAGGCCGACGTCGCGGTGCGCATGATCCATGCTTGTGGACAAGTCGATATGGCCCGGCACATCGTCTTCGGCGACGGACTGCCGGCGGCGGCGCGCGGCGCTTTGGCCAAGGGCGCGCCGATCTTCTGCGATTCAGAAATGGTGGCGCGCGGTGTGACGCGGGCGCGGCTGCCGGCGAAGAACGACGTGATCTGCACGCTCAACGATCCGCGCACCGCAGCGCTTGCAGCGAAGAGCTGCACCACGCGTTCGGCGGCAGCGCTCGATCTGTGGGCCGAGCGCCTGTCCGGCGCCGTGGTCGCGATCGGCAATGCGCCGACGGCGTTGTTCCGGCTGTTGGAAATGCTCGATACCGGCGCGCCAAAACCGGCGGCGATTCTCGGCATCCCGGTCGGATTTGTCGGCGCCGCCGAATCGAAAGAGGCGCTCGCCGCCGATCCGCGCGGCGTGCCGTTTCTGATCGTGCGCGGAAGGATGGGCGGCAGCGCCATGACGGCCGCAGCCCTCAACGCCTTGGCGAGGACCGGGATATGAATTCGGGGAAACTTCTCGGTGTCGGCGTCGGACCGGGCGATCCGGAGCTGATGACCCTGAAAGCGATGCGCGCGCTCGGCGAGGCCGACGTGATTGCCCATTTCGCCAAAGCTGGCAATGCCAGTCACTCGCGCACCATCGTGGCGCAGCATTTGCGCGCCGGCGTCATCGAATTACCGTTGCTCTATCCGGTCACCAGCGAACTGCCGCCCTGCAGCAACGGCTATCGCGATGCCATCTGCGGTTTCTACGATGCGGCGGCCGCGGAGATCGCAAGCCATCTCGAAGCCGGCCGCACCGTCGCCGTCATCAGCGAAGGCGACCCGTTGTTCTACGGCTCCTACATGCATCTGCACACCCGGCTTGCGCAGCGCTTCGCCACCGAGATCGTTGCCGGCGTCACCGGCATGTCGGGCTGCTGGTCGGCGGCGGGCATGCCGATCGCGCAAGGCGACGACGTGTTCACGGTGCTGCCGGCAACGCTGCCCGAAGCCGAGTTGGCGCGGCGCTTGTCCGACGCCGACGCCGCGGTGGTGATGAAGGTCGGTCGCCATCTGCCGAAATTGCGGCGCGCGCTTGAAACGAGCGGCCGGCTGTCACGCGCTATCTATGTCGAGCGCGGCACGATGTCGGAGGAGAAGCTCATTCCGCTCGCCGACAAGACCGACGACGATGCGCCCTATTTCGCCGTGGTGCTGGTGCCGGGCTGGGAGAAGCGACCATGACACCAGCCATGAGCGGCCGACTCGTGGTCATTGGCTTAGGCCCCGGCGATGCGGGGTATCTGACGCCGCAAGCTGCTGATGCACTCGCAGCCGCCGATGCGCTTTACGGCTACGGGCCTTATCTCGATCGCGTGCCGGAGCGTCCGGGACAAAGCCGTCATGCTTCCGACAATCGCGAAGAAGGCACGCGCTCCGCTGCCGCCCTCCGCCACGCGGCACAAGGCGCAAGTGTAGCCGTCGTATCCGGCGGCGACCCTGGCGTATTCGCCATGGCGGCTGCCATCTGCGAGCAGATCGAATGCGGTCCGGACGCCTGGCGGGCGCTGGATGTTGAATTTGTTCCGGGCATCACTGCGATGCTTGCGGTCGCAGCGCGGATCGGCGCGCCGCTCGGCCATGATTTCTGCACGCTGTCGCTGTCCGACAATCTCAAGCCGTGGAACGTCGTCGAGCGCCGCCTCGATGCCGCAGCGGATGCCGGCTTTGTCATCGCGCTCTACAATCCGATATCGCGGGCGCGGCCGTGGCAGCTCGGCCATGCGCTGGAGCGCCTGCGCCGGCATTTGCCCAAAGCGACGCCCGTCGTGTTCGGCCGCGCCGTTGGGCGATCCGACGAGCGGGTGAGCATCACTACGCTCGGCGAAGCCAATGCCGCGCATGCCGACATGGCGACACTGATCATTATCGGCTCGCGCGAAACGCGTGTGATCGCACGCGCAGGAAAACCGCCGCTCGTTTACACGCCGCGCGCCGCAGCCAAGGTGAGCGCGTGATCGAGCCAGGTCACCGTTTCGTCGACCGTCGCGACGGCGGCCACATCGGGCAGCGCAGGCCGGCGCAATATGATCACTTCAAGGCCGAGCGCACGGGCCGCGGCGATCTTGCCGTAAGTCGCCGTGCCCCCACTGTTCTTGGCGACCACCGCTTCGATGCGATGCGCTTTGAGCAAAGCGTGATCGTCGGCCTCGCTGAACGGGCCGCGGCCGGTGATGTAATCGGCCTGCGGCAACGGCAGGCGCGGCTCGACCGGATCGACACTGCGGATCAGATAATAGTGCTGCGGCGCTTCGCTGAACGGCACCAGTTCATTACGGCCGAGCGCGACAAAGACGCGGCGGGGTGCCTTGCCAAGGGCCTCGACCGCAGCATTAACATTGCTCGCCGGTGTCCAGCGATCGCCATCGATTTTGTGCCAGGGTGGGCGCCGCAAAGCCATAAGCGGCACCTGGGCGTTGCCGGCAGCCGCCGCGGCATTTGCCGAAATGATGCTGGCATAGGGATGCGTGGCATCGATCAAAGCGTCGACGCGCTCGCGCACCAGATAATCCGTGAGCCCCGCAGCGCCGCCGAAGCCGCCGCTGCGGACCGGCACCGGCAGCGCCACCGGCGCCATGGTGCGTCCGGCGAGGGAGAGCGTAATATCAAGATCGGGACGTGCGGCAAGGCGCTCGGCCAAGCCGCGCGCTTCCATGGTGCCGCCGAGTATGAGGATGCGTGGCATGACGTTTAACTCGCTGCTTCCCGTTGCGCTTCGGCCCGACACTGCCGCATTGCCGCGCTGGCTGTCCATTGTCGGCATTGGCGAGGATGGCCCGGAGGGCTTGAGCCCGGTGGCGCGTGATCTTATCGGCGACGCCGAAATCGTGTTCGGCGGCAGGCGGCATCTCGGGCTAGCCGCTCCCCTGATTCGTGGCGCCGCCAAAGCCTGGCCGAGCCCGTTCGACGGCGCCGCCACCGAAGTGCTGCAGCATCGCGGCCACCCGGTCTGCGTGCTCGCCACCGGCGATCCTTTCAATTACGGCGTCGGCGCGGTGCTGGCGCGCCATGTCGATGTCAAGGAAATGGTCGTAGTGCCGGCGCCATCGGCGTTCAGCCTGAGCGCGGCACGGCTCGGCTGGTCGCTGCCGCAGGCAGCGCTGCTCTCGCTGCACGGCCGCAACCTCGATCTGATCCGCCCGCATCTGCAGCCCGGCGCGCGCATCATCGCCTTGACGTCGGACGGCGAAGGACCGGCCGCGCTGGCAAGGCTTCTGACGCAAATCGGCTTCGGCACCTCGCGCCTCACCGTTCTCGAGGCGCTCGGCGGCCCCTGCGAGCGCATTCTGACGACGACCGCGGTCGGTTATCACTTCGTCACCGTCGAAGCGCTCAACACCGTTGCGATCGAGGTCGAAGCGGCGCCGGATGCGCGCATCTTGCCGCGCGCGGCAGGCGTTGCCGACGATCTGTTCGAGCATGACGGCCAGATCACCAAGCGCGAAATCCGCGCGCTGACTTTGTCGGCGCTGCAGCCGCGCCGCGGCGAATTGTTATGGGATATCGGCGCCGGCTCGGGCTCGATCGCGATCGAATGGATGCTGGCCGATCCGACAATGCGCGCCATTGCCGTGGAGCAGCGCGAGGATCGCGCCACGCGGATCAGGCGCAATGCCGCGGCCTTCGGCGTGCCCGGCCTCGAGATTGTCGAGGCGACGGCGCCCGCCGCGCTGACGACGCTAGCGCCGCCCCATGCGATCTTCATCGGCGGCGGTGTCGGCGAAGGCGGCGTCTTCGAAGTCGCCGTGCGGGCGCTGCGTCCCGGCGGCCGGCTTGTGGTCAATGCCGTGACGCTTGAGACCGAAACGCTGCTCACGGCGCGCCACGCGGCGGCCGGCGGCGAATTGATCCGCATCGCGATTTCGCGCGCGGAGCCGCTCGGCGAAAAGACCGGCTGGCGCCCGGCAATGCCGGTGACGCAATGGCGCTGGACCAAGCCATGATCGTCGCCGGTGTCGGTTGCCGCCGAGGGACGCCCGCGCCGGACATCGAAGCGGCTATCCGTGCGGCGCTGGCGCAAGCCGGCCTTGCCGCGCACGCGCTCAATGCCATCGCAACGATTGCGGCCAAGCATGACGAGGCCGGGATCGAGACCGCGGCGGCGCATTTCGGCGTCAATGTCGTGTTGGTGCCGGACAGCGAACTGAAATCCGCAAGCGAGCGCACGCAAACCAAATCCGAACGCGTGCTGGCGCTCACCGGGGTGCCGTCGGTCGCCGAGGCGGCGGCGCTTGTGGCCGCCGGCCCCGCGGCGCGCCTGATTGGCCCGCGACTCGTGATCGGCGCTGCGACCTGCGCGCTTGCAATCTCCGAGCCGGCATCATGACCGTGCATTTCATCGGTGCCGGACCGGGCGCTGCCGATCTGATCACGGTGCGCGGCCGCGATCTCATCGCGCGCTGCCCGGTCTGTCTTTATGCCGGCTCGATCGTGCCACGCGAATTGCTTGGCTTTTGTCCGGCCGGCGCGCGCATTGTCGATACCGCGCCACTGTCACTTGAAGAGATCGATGCCGAATTCTCGCGCGCGCATGCGGCGGGCCAGGAGATCGCGCGGCTGCATTCCGGCGACCTATCGATCTATTCGGCGCTGGCCGAGCAACTGCGCCGGCTCAGGCAGCGCGGTATTCCTTATACGCTCACGCCCGGTGTGCCGGCTTTCGCTGCTGCCGCGGCGGCGCTCGCCTGCGAACTGACTGTGCCGGAAGTGGCGCAGAGCGTGGTGCTGACCCGCATCTCCGGCCGCGCCTCGCGCATGCCCGAGACGGAGAAGCTCGCGAGCTTTGCCGCGACCGGCGCGACGCTCGTCATCCATCTCGCCATCCACGCCATCGACACGGTCGTCAACGAGCTCGTGCCGTTTTACGGCGCAGATTGTCCGGCCGCCGTCGTGGTGCGGACCTCATCGCCTGGGGAACTGATCTTGCGCGGCACGCTTGCCGATATCGCCGCCAAGGTCGCGGCGGCAAAAATCGAGCGCACGGCGCTGATCATGGTCGGCAGGGCTCTGGCCGCGGAAGACTTTCGCGACAGCGCGCTTTATGACTCCGACTATCGCCGCAGGTTTCGCGGAGGCGCACCGTGAAGGCGCTGCTAGTTTTTGAACGGCGCGCGGCCGACGAGATTTTGCTCGCGGTCGAAAATAACGACTTCGATGTCGATGTTGCGGCCGACCACAAGAGCTGCGGCCGTGTCCTGCGCTGCCAGCGCGACCAGATCGCCAAGCGCAATGCCCTCGACTTGCGCATGAGCAAAAGCTTGCGCAGTGGTATTGGCGGCCATGATGCGCGTACAAAGCTCGCCCGAGCCGCCGGCCGCCGCCGCAACATTGGCAAGCTCCGCCAGATCGACGGCGCCGCGTTTGGAGTGGAGGTCGGTGAAGCCTTGCGCAAGCTTGGTCATCTTAGCGACACCTCCGGCAACGGTGACGCGAGCCACCGGGTGGCGGCGCAGATATTTCAGCATGCCGCCGACGAAGTCGCCCATGTCGATCAGCGCGATCTCCGGCAGAGCGTAAAGCTTTTGCGCGCCGGCTTCGGAAGTCGCTCCCGTTGCGCCGGCGATATGCGTGAGGCCAGCGGCGCGCGCGACATCGATGCCGGACTGGATCGAATGAATCCAAGCCGCGCAGGAATAGGGCACGACGATCCCCGTGGTGCCGAGAATCGACAACCCGCCGACAATGCCGAGACGGCCATTGAGCGTTTTGGTCGCCAGAGCCTCGCCGCCCGGAATGGAGATTTCCACTTCAGCATCCGCTGCGCGGCCGGAAGCCGCGGCGACTTCACCGATCGCGTCGCGGATCATCTGCCGCGGCACCGGATTGATGGCGGGCTCGCCCGGCGGAATCGGCAAACCGGCGCGCGTCACCGTGCCGACGCCCTCGCCGGCCTTGAAGGTCACGCCGTTCCCAGGCGCTCCGGTGCGAACCGTGGCGCAAACCAGCGCGCCATGAGTGACGTCGGGATCGTCGCCGGCGTCCTTGATCACGCCGGAAGTCGTCGAGCTGTCGCCTGTTTTTGTCATGGCCAGCGCGAAGCTTGGCCGCTCGCCGCGCGGCAGCGTCACTTCGACCGGATCAAGAAAGTCCCCTGTCACCAGCGCCGCAAAAGCCGCTTTGGCCGCGGCAGCGGCACAGGCGCCGGTGGTCCAGCCCCGGCGCAATGGAGCGTCTTGTTTGGCCATAACCCTTCCTCTGGTGAGATTGTCTTTAGTCCCGGAGCCTGCGCACGTCACGCCGGGTATGCTGCCGCAAAAGGACAATTATGACTGCGCGCGGGCTTATCATCGCCGCGCCGCATTCCGGCGCCGGCAAGACCACGGTGACGCTCGCCATCCTCGCGGCGCTGACGCGGCGTGGGCTCACCGTGCGGGCGGCGAAAGCTGGCCCCGATTACATCGACCCGGCGTTCCACGCCGCAGCCATTGGCGCGCCGAGCGTCAACCTCGACAGCTGGGCCATGCCGGACCCGATTCTCGAAACGCTCGCCGCGCAGGCCGCCGATGGCGCGGATATTCTCGTCGTGGAAGGCGTCATGGGCCTTTTTGACGGCGCTGCCGGCGCAACCGGCCGCCGCGGCGCCACCGCCGAACTCGCGGCGCATTTCGGGCTGCCGGTCGTTCTGGTGCTCGATATCTCGCGCCAGGCGCAATCCGCCGCCGCCGTGGTGCGCGGCTTTGCTGCGCACGATCCCGCCGTGCGGATCGCTGGCGTCATTCTCAACCGCGTCGCAAGCGAGCGGCACCGTGCGCTGGTCGCCGATGCGATCGAAGCGGTGGGTGTTCCCGTCCTCGGCGCCATGCCGCGGGAAGCAGAATTGACCCTGCCGGAACGCCATCTTGGCCTGGTGCAAGCCGGTGAACACGCCGACCTGGCCGCGCTCATCGGCCGGCTGGCCACGATGGCGCAAAGCCATATCGATCTCAATGCAATTTTGATTTCCGGAGCGGCACTCACGACGGATATCGAACGCACAAATACACCACTCGCGCTGCCGCCGCCTGGCCAGCGCGTTGCGCTCGCGAGCGACCGGGCGTTCAGTTTCGTCTATCCGCATCTGATGAGCGCATGGCGCAGCGCTGGCGCCGAGATCATTCCGTTCTCGCCGCTCGCCGACGAGCCCCCGCCGGAACGCGCCGACAGTTGCTGGCTGCCGGGCGGCTATCCGGAACTGCATGCCGACAAACTCGCGGCAGCGGAACATTTCTTGTCGGGACTGCGGCGCTTCGCGCAGACGCGGCCGGTCCATGGCGAATGCGGCGGCTACATGGTTTTGGGCCAGAGCCTCGAGGATGTTTCGGGCCACACGCACGCCACGGCCGGTTTGCTCGGCCATGCGACGAGCTTTGCCAAGCGCAAACTGCATCTCGGCTATCGTTCGGCGCGGCTTCTCGCAGATGGCGTGCTAGGCGCTAAGGGCACAAGCGTGCGCGGCCATGAATTCCATTACGCGACGCTCAGCGATGCAGGCGGCGATGAAACTCTGGCCGAGATGCGCGATGGCGAAGGCAGGCCGCTCGGCAATGCGGGCGGCCGCCGCGGCAATGTGAGCGGGACGTTTTTCCACGCCATTGCCACCGCTGAGTAGATTTTGAGCATGATCTTTTCCGAAAACCGGTTTCCACTTTTCGGGATCACGCTCTAGATCACCGCTCCAGCAGCGCCACGGTGCCGAGACCGCCGTCGGAGCAGATGCTGACAATGGCGCGGCTGCCTTGCGGCATCGCGGCAAGCTCCTTCACCGCCTGACTGAGAATACGCGCGCCTGTCGCCGCGAAGGGGTGACCGAGCGCGACGCTGCCGCCGTTCGGATTCATGCGCTCGCGCGGAAAGTCGCCGAACGTATTCTCGACGCCGGCTTTGGCGCGGACGAAATCCTTGTCCACAAGTCCTTTGAGGTGGCACAGCACCTGCGCCGAAAATGCCTCGTGGATTTCCCAAAGCGCGATGTCGGCATATTTCAGCCCATGCCGCGCCAACAGCCGCGGAATGGCGCTGACCGGCGCCATCAGCAAGCCTTCGTGAAAAATATCGACAGCCGCCATTTCGAAATCCACGAGCCGTGCGCGTGGCGCTTGCGCCGGCAAACGGCCAAGTCCCTCTTCGGTCGCAACCCAAATCGCGGCGGCGCCGTCGGTCAGCGGCGAGCTATTACCGGCGGTGAGCGTGCCGCGTCCGCTGGTGCGATCGAATACCGGCTTTAGCCGCGCGAGTTTCTCCATCGACGTGTCGCGGCGCGGGAAATGATCCTTGTCGACGCCATCAAGCGGAATGATCAGATCCTTGAAGAAACCGCGGTCTTGCGCCGCGATGGCGCGCTGATGGCCTTCGAGCGTCAGTTCGTCCTGCTCCTTCCGGCCGATCTTCCAGTCCTTCGCCATGTCCTCGGTATGCTCGCCCATGCTGCGATGGGTGACCCGGTTCTGCACTTTGGGCACGTGCGGACGGACATCCGACGGATGAAACTGACCGAGGACATGCAGACGATCTCCGGCGCTGCGCGCCTGAACCAGCCGGCGCAGCCAGACCGAAAGGCCTTCGCTCAAGCCGATCTGCGCTCGCGTCATGCTTTCGACGCCGCCGACCATGGCGAGCGAGGCGCGCCGCTGATCGAGTATGCCGGCGGCTTCGAACACGCCGACCATGCTTGTGCTGCATTGCATGATGGTGGTGAATGTCGGCACGTGCGGATCGAGCTTGCTCTCGAGCCAGATCTCGCGCGCCAGATTGGCGTAAGCGAGATTGACCACGACCGAGCCCCACACGCCGAAATCGATCGGCCCGTTCACCTGCTGCGCCATGGCCTGCACCACGGGCACCGACAAAGTCAGTGCATCGCGTTTGGCGAATGGTCCATCCACATTGACGAAGGGCGTCCGTAGGCCGGACACCAACCAGATTGCTTGTCCGTCACTGGGCATTCGCTCCCCCTCCTAAATTTCTTAGCCGGCGGCCTTCGGCGCTGTTTGGTCGGCAGGCTTATCGGAAACTCCCGCTTCGGCAAAGGTCGCCATGCCGGTATGGCATGCCAAAGCTGCACGCAGGATTTGCAGCGCCACGGCCGCACCGGAGGCTTCGCCGAGCCGCATATTGAGATCGACGAGCGGCTTCAGCCCGATCTCGTCGAGCAGCATGCGATGGCCGGCTTCGGCGGAGACATGCGCGGCCCGCGTATGCGCCAAGCAATCGGCGCGGAGTTTTGCCAACGGTGCCACAGCCGCCGTGCAAACAAAGCCATCGAGCAGCACCGGAATATTCTTGCGTCGTGCCGATAGCGTCGCCCCGAATATGGCGGCAAGCTCGCGGCCGCCTAATGCCGCGGCAACAGCGAGCGGAGCGTAGAGTGTCGCGAGATGCCGAGCTAGCGCCCGGTCGATGACGGCGCGCTTGCG
>JBAUCK010000039.1:0-5315 GCA_049677525.1 Xanthobacteraceae bacterium | reverse complement strand
TTCGCCGGCAGGACGCCCGACGAGGTCTATGCTATGCAGGCAACCGAGGAGAAATTGGCGGCGTAACCCAACCCAGAATCCACCTTAGCCAAGCCGCCATTCTGTTCCGGAAAACGGGACCACCTCTGTGCAACACCCACAACCATGGTGATGGTTTGTGTGGGCCAAGGTGCCGCCGCCGTCGCGGGAGCCGAGCCAAACGAGATCAGCGGCATGCCAACCGTGAGGTGCAGAACGCCTCGCCGATTCATAATCACTCCCAATAGCGCGCCGCGTCGTCAAATGTCGTCGCAGACCAGCGCCTCCGACTTTAGAAAGCAGCCGGGCCTCTGTCAGTCGGACATCCTTGCGAAGAAATTGGACAAAGTTGCCCCTAAACGCAGCTAGTTCTTGTGGACCCCTTTTTGTCTGCACTGACAGCACGGATTTCCCCAATTTCTCGGGGGGATCTCGCTGTCCGACCTCACAGGGCGATCAAGCGGCGACGAAGCGCGCTCGCTGTCTTTTGGACAAGATGAGCGCAGCGTCACAAACGCAATATAGCGAAATAGTCTCTACAACATGGTCGAGCCATTTCTTTTCCGCCTTCCGCGATCTCAAATCTCTATCGAGTGCAATTTCCAAAGTATATTGATTGGAAAGCAGATGATAACACATCGACGATAAGGACAAGTACACTTCGACCGGGTCGAGTTCCGGCCTAAAGATCCCCTTGTCGCGCCCTTTTTTCAGTATGAGGCTTACCGTTTCAACCAAAGGATTGTAGAGAGCGCGCATTCGACCTGATTTACGGATATATTTTCCCTGATGCTTATTTTCTTCGTTCATCAACGGAATTGCGCTGGGGTTTTCCTTGAGAGCATTAAACGTATGATGGATCAACTGTTCTAACGCCAGAAGAGGATCGCTCGCCCTGACAGATATATCTTTTTGTTGATCGCGCAGTGACTGATACATCTTTTCAAGGACAGCAATAAAAAGTCCTTCTTTTGATCCGAAATAATAATACAGCATATTTTTGCTGAGACTGCATCGCTCCGCTATTTTATCGACGCGAGCACCGCCGAACCCGAGACGAGCGAACTCCTCTGTTCCATATTTCAGGATTCTCTCACGCGTGTAAGCCGGGTCGTTACTACGACGTGCCACTTCTACCTCCCTGCTACCGCCTTATCGTCTGCCGCCCGTCCAGTGTTCGTATGATTTCTTGGAGCGCGGCGAATGCAATATCTTAGACCACGATCCTCAGATTTTTGACAAATGGGCCGTCGATGGCGCGAAAAGCTCATCAACGGCTACCCGACGCTTCGAAAGTCCCTGCCGATGATGATAATCCAGGAATCGGTCCAGTACAGCGCGATTTACTTCGATGCCATAGGGCCAGAAGTCCGATCCCATCAGGCCGATGGTTTCCTGAAAGCCCGCCACGGACCACGGCAGGCTGGAAAATAGGTGGCCGATCTGCCCAAGCTCATACATGACATGCTCTTTGGATTCCATGAATGCCTTCAGCAGATTCACGGCCAACCAAGGATGCTGTTCGTAGATCGATCGCCTGATCCCAATGAGGTGCATGATCGGAAAAATTTTGGTGCGTTTATAATATTCCTGTTCCGCAGCCTTAAAATCGGGAAACATGCGGTCGACGTTCGGGGCGTGGCGCAAAAAGCAAGACGGTGCACGGGCACTGATCAGCGCGTCAATTTCACCTTTTTCAAGCATATCGGACAGATTCCGGTCATTTGGAATCTGCTTCAAGTCGATATTCCGAGGCAGCTGGAGCGGCGAGCGCTCTTCCCGGCCGGCCTCTTCGAGACCGCCCTGCCTCCACGCTATACTATCCAACTTGACGGCATATTCTTCTTCCAGAATTCCCCGAATCCAGACGTTGGCGGTGATTTGGTATTCGGGCAAGCCGATGGTGCGCCCTGACAGCTTAGAGGGATGATCGATGCCGCGGTCAGTTCGAATATAGATTCCGGAATGTCGGAACAGGCGTGAGACAAAGGCAGGAATTCCGACATACGGAGCTTCACCGCGCGACGTGAGCATGGTGTAACTGCTCAAGGACAACTCACTGATATCAAATTCTTGATATTGAAAGGCCCGATGAAAAGATTCCTCCGGCTCAAGTGGAGAAGGTACGAGCTCAACTCCATCGACCTGTACCCGGCCATTTATAAGCGCATGGCAGCGATCGTAATCGCAGCAGGACATGCTCAGTCTAAGGCGTTCAGTCATCGCTATCTCCTGGCACAAATGTAAAGCGGCCAGTGGTAGACGCCCAATGGCACAACAGGAATACGCTGCACCGAACGGAGTCGCGCTGGCTCGCGACTAACCCGGCTTGATATCGGCAAACTTGATAACCCTTCCCCACTTTTCCGTCTCATCCGAGATCAGCTTGCCGAAATCCGCGGCACTCATCGGCATCGGGCTCCGCGCCGACATCGGCAAGCCGTGCGCGGTACGTTTGATCCGCGACCCCAGCGAGTATTGCCGCATTGAGGATCGCGACAATTTCGGCCGGCGTATTGGCGGGCGCCGATACTCCGTTCCATGTGCTTGCTTCGTAGCCAGGCAAGGTCGCTGATACTGTGGGTATAGTGGGGAGCGCCGCCGACGGTCTCGTCGTCGTGACCGCAAGTGCGCGTAGCTTATCACCCCTAATGCTTTCGATGGAGGTCGACAGCAGATCGAACATCGTTTGTACTTCGCCGGCGAGTAGATCGATCAGCGCCGGCGCCGAACCACGGTAAGGCACATGACGGATATCGACGCCTGTCATGAATTTGAACAGTTCGCCGGCGACATGCCCTACCGTGCCGATTCCGCCAGACGAGAAATTAAGCTTGCCCGGATTAGCCTTAGCGTAGGCAATAAATTCAGCGACGTTTTTCACCGGCACTCCCGGGTTAACCTCCATCACGTTCGGCACGCGAAATATGCCAGCGACCGGTACCGTGTCATGCATAAGGTTGAAATTCAGATTGTCGTAGAGCGTAGCGTTAATCGCGTTAGCGGATGTCGACCACAAAAGCGTGTAACCATCAGGGGCCGCTTTAGTGACCACTTCGGCGCCGATATTGCTGCCCGCTCCGGGATGGTTGTCGACGATAAAAGGCTGCTTAAGCTGCTGCTCGAGTATTTGCCCCATAAGTCGCGCCAGAACGTCGGACGAACCTCCTGGAGGAAAACCGAGTACGATATGCACAGGACGTGCCGGATAAGATTCCGCGGTGGCAACGCTCGCTCCAAGGGGAAGAGTGATGGCTCCAGCGGCTCGTTTTAGAAAGCTGCGGCGGGTCTGATTCATGATGGTCCTTTGTCGATCGCACAACGCACGGTCGATGGTCGATGCGACATTGCAAACCCGGCACTCTTTCATAGCCGAAAAAATCAACGCCATTCCAATGCTGCACTTTCGTTGGCGCATGCCGGCGCGCACGAGCACGGCCTGACGCCCGCGCCGCCTCAAGATCGGCGAGCTTTTTGCGCCGAGCACGCTGCGAGATATTCCACTCAGCGAAGATCAGCTTGTGTGAGTTCACGCAGACCTCGCGGGGTCATTTGGCTTGACCGAAGTTCGATGGGCATCCTGAATCAGTTGCCAAACGGCCGGCGGTGACAAAGGAAGCTCGCGCGGCTCTACGCCGAACGAAATCAGTGCCGCCGCGACCGCGTTGGCAATGACGCCACCCACCGGAATGATGCCACCCTCCCCCGCGCCTTTTGAGCCCAGCGGATTATTGGGCGACGGCTTGAGCTCGAGCGCAATCGCGCGAATGTTGGGGAAATCGCTTGCCGTGGGCAGGAGGTAATCGGCAAAAGAGCCGGTTAAGAGCTGCCCCTCATCGTCATAGATAAAGTGTTCCAAAAACGCGCCGCCGAGGCCCTGCACAATTGCGCCGACGGCTTGGCCGTGCAGCGTCAACGGATTGATTATCCGGCCGACATCCTCGACTGCGAGATAGTCTAGGAGCGCGACATGGCCGGTCTTGGGATCGACCGCGACATGTGCGGCGTGAGCGCCATACGAATAGGTGCGCTTGGTACTGGCATAAGTGCCGTCTCCTGTAAGACCCGCAAATTCCCGAAGGTCAATGGAAGTGCGGTCTGGGCCCACGGCCGCGCCAAGCTCGATGGCAACGTCAATTGCCGCACAACCCAAATGCAGCGCCGCAGCCTCGCGTATGCATTCGCACAGTTTGGCGGCGGCAGCGATTACCGCAGAGCCACCCATCACGATCGAGCGCGAGGAATACGAACCGAACCCTTCGTCGAGATGAGTGGTCGAACCGTGGAAGACTTGGTGGATGCGCTCCATCGGAACTTCGAGCGCATCGGCCGCGATCTGCGCAAACACGGTTTCGACGCCCTGGCCCACCGACGACGAGCCGACAAAGACCGAAAACGATCCATCGGCGTTAAGCGCAATGCGCGCACTCTCTTTCGGCCCTGACGCGCCCCCTTCGATGTAGCAGCCTACCGCCAGACCATGGTAGCGACCGTCGACCAGTTGACCTGAGGTTTTCGATTTCGTTATCCAATCGAACTCGGCGAGACAGCGGTCGAGTGTCGTCCGATAATCACCGCTGTCGCATTCGGTGGCGATGTCGAGCACCTGGACGGTCGCCAGCGGATACGGCACATCCGCTTCAGCAATGAGATTTTGACGGCGGAATTCAACGCGATCTATACTAAGATCGGCGGCAACCATGTCGAACAGCCGCTCGCGGCAAAAATCGGCTTCAAAGCGGCCCGGTCCACGATACGTACCCGATGGAGTCTTATTGGTTACCAGGAGCGTGACCTCCATGTGGACGTGAGGGATGCGATAGGCACCGGACATGACCTGCGCGAGATTACGCGAGGCAGTGGCGCCGACGCTGCGCAAATAGGCGCCTAGGTCGGTGTAACCCTCGCCGCGCAAAGCGAGGATCGAGCCGTCATGCGTGCAGGCGATTTCCAGTTCGCACTCGGCGTCTCGGGCATGATTGAGCGCTGTGAGATTTTCACGGCGGTCTTCCGTCCACTTCACTGGACGGCCGAGAAGCCGCGCCGCGAAAGGAACCAGATAATCCTCGGGATAGAACTCGCCACGCGCGCCAAATCCCCCGCCGACGTCAAATTCCATCATGCGTACCGACGTTTCGGGCAGATCCATCATCTTTGCCAACGTCCGCGGGTTGGTAAAGGGGACCTTGGCCGCGCCGCGGACAGTTATGAGCCGATGTTGCGCGTCCCAATCGGCTAAAAGTCCGCGGGGCTCCATCGGAACTGCTGAGTGCCGCTGCACGCGGAATCGCTCGCGC
>JBAUCK010000038.1:0-2049 GCA_049677525.1 Xanthobacteraceae bacterium | reverse complement strand
GTGTAACGTGTTTCGCTGGATGCATTGATCGAAATGTAACGCCGCTTAGGTCATGATCTTAATTCTGGTATCGTATTACGCACGGATGATGATGATCCTCAAGCAGCCGCAAAAGCTTGACACTTTTGCGGGAAGTCTACCCCATCCTTCGACGCTGCTTCGTGGACATTGATCTACAAAATCGAAATGACATTGCAATCGAAACCTATTCCGCTGAGCACCCTCAGTCGCCGTGGATTCCACTAGTGAAAGCTTGCACGTCCTACTCACGCCGCCAGTATGCAAGCGCTGTCCAGTTGCTCGACGATGATTTTCCGCCAGATACTGCGCCGGAGTTCCGGACCACTTACCTATTCTTTCGGGGAGTAAACCGGTTGAAGGTGTACACCTCGGAGCGCTTCGGAGTCGTCATGGCCTAGAAAGAAAAGCGAACCTACCGGAATAAAAGCGTCATTGCACTGATTCACATATCCGATAAATCCGACGGCCTTCCGTAGCTCGTCGTATATCTTCATCTCACGCCCGCGGTGTGTGTAATCAAGAACCCATTGAACCGACCCGGCGACAATGCCGTGTACCGCGCCGTCGACTGTAAATTGCGACGCCCGAGGTAGTGACGCCAGCGGCCTTGTGTCGTGGCCATCACTCGCCAGCTTATATCCCGTCGAGTGCCGCAACATAGTGGGTGCACCGGGAAACGGCAACTTCGCGGGCCGCCCAGTTCGCTGCACCATCCTCAAGAGCCCCGCCAATTAAGTCGCCCTTCGGCCGCATTGTTCGTTATTTGTTTTATCGTCGCGGCCGGGGGGCTTATCGCTTTGAGCGCTTCACGTTTGGCCAGTGTGGCGACAGCCGCGTGCATTGTGTGTAACTGGGCTTTGGTCGGGGCATGCTGTAGGCTTCGATTAGCCTCATCCATTTGGTACCCTTTGGATTGGGGTCAGAGCCTGTAACGCGGTTGCCAACGCATTACAGGCTCGTTTATTTTGCGCGGCAAATCATATCACGACGCACTCAGCGCTGATAATTAATTAAAGATGCGCTGCTGTTGTTTGTTTGTTGTTCGTTTGATCGTCGCGCCGATGCTTGCTAACGCGCAGCGAGCCGCCGATGGAATTTTAATCGGTACGCGTCGCGCCTGGGGGTGGGCCAAAAATTCCGCTCGCGGCTCGGCGTGAGGTCGCTGAGGCGCTAGGGATCGCCGAGACCACGGTTAAGACCCATCTCGCCGGGTCTACAAAAAGACTGACACCAACCGCCAGGCCGATCTGGTCAAGCTCGTCGCGGGATTTTCCAATCCGCTGCTCGACTGACCCGAAGTAAGTTCCCATTATCCTCCGATCGGAGGAAGCGATAATTTTTCTAAAGCAATAAAACTAGGGAAATGCACACAGCCAGCGAGGCTAAGATGCGCATCGCCCTAATTCTGGTGCCCGCCCTCTTCGCCGCTCTATCACTCACACTCGCATTTCAATCGCCGACGAAACCTACGAATCGCCGAACTCAAGAAACTCAGATTGCCTGGTCCCGGTTCACCACGGCAATTACCAATCTCGACCTACAAGCGGTCGTAGCATTCTGTCTAATCGGTTTTTTGCTGACGCTGAATTTAATTCTTCGATTTCCCGACATCGGCGCTATCGCCGCGCAATATAGTCAATTCTAATGTTAGCGCCTGTACCGCGGGGCAAGTGAGATGCAGCCCCACGCCGCAACCGCAGCCTTGATGCCGCTGCGAGGCACGGCACCTTGATAGTTATGCGTGACAAGCTTGATCGCCGTCGCAAAGTGCGTCTGCCGTGGAAGGAAGACTACTTCCGACACCGCGTGGCCACTATCCGTGCGGCGGCTGGGCTCGATTCAGCGGCAAAGTTTATGGGCTTACGGCATGGCGGCAATACAGAAGGTGCCGACGCCGATCTGACAGATGCCCAGTTGCGCGCGCTAAGCGGTCACAAGACAGCAAACATGACCGTCATCTACGCTCGTGAGACAATGAAACAACGGCGGGCGGGAGCCCGCAAAAGATTGGAAGCGAGAACGAAAAGG
>JBAUCK010000037.1:0-5610 GCA_049677525.1 Xanthobacteraceae bacterium | reverse complement strand
GGAAATACGCAAGCGACTCACTGAGTTGGCCGCTGGCGATCCTCTTTTGCTGTTCGCCGATCGCCGCAAGATTGTGAAGGAGCTTGGTTATAACGAACGCAACAAGCCGGGTGCTCGCGCCAAACTTAAAGCGATGAAGTCGGGACTACAAAACAGTAAGTGCACCCATTGCGGCAACGAAATGCCCTTGAAGCATTCGGAACTGGATCGCAAGAACGCTGCGGATGGATACACCATCGAAAATACCGAACTTGTTCACGCCAATGCCATCAAGACCGCCAAGCAGCGAGAAGCTATACCTAATCGGAAACGTGACGGGGAATGAGCGCCCGGACAACAGATTTGCATTGATGTCCGATATTCCAAGCGCCCTAGCAATTTCGGTTGGATCGAGGTTTCGGTCGACTGGGAAAGACTCGTAAAGCTGCGAGAAGATCACAGCGGTGATTTCGCTGAGCTCGTTTATGTTGGCCGGTAGTTCGGCCGCGGCCTTCTTCGCCATTGCAGATTTATCCCACCTTGTCGGACAGATTGCCGAGGATCTACGTCAGGGCGAGACTAAATAACGAGTTTGATAATTATTTAGGCTTTGTCGCACGTTCAAACCTCATCTCATAACCGTCGAGCTTCTGTATTTGGCAAGGAATTTTCAGTTGCCTAAGCCGTCTCTCGATCTGGCTGCGGTGGTCGTTACGAACACGCGATCCGATGTAAACACGAGCCACGCACCGCGGATCCTTATAAAGCACCTTCCCTTTGTTGGAGAACATTCGCCATTCGCGTTCATATAGCCATCGATACTTTTTATAGGAAAGTATCATCTTCGCAGTTTCATGAGGACTTCGAGGCTTCTTTGAAAGTCCAACCTTTGGCACATCTTCGTTGTAGTAAAGTCGGCTGAAGCTAGTGCCTTCGGGCAGATCGTTTCTTAATTTGAAAAAGTCATACGCAATACAAATACCGCGAAATTGGTCCGCATAGTGCGCCCACATCAATTCATGATTGAAGACCTCGCTAAATGCGCACATTCCTATCATTATCTTTCCAGATAGGATCGCCCCGCGCACGTTTTTTATGTCGCGCGTTCTCTCCAGGAATTTGTTTTCCGAATAGAACCCTTCCATTGGGTCATTCATCTGTTTGAAGTTTGCGCAATAAAGATATGCTTTCTTAATGCAATTCATTTCGCGATTGAAATATTGCAGTGACCGATAGCGGTATAGATACCGCGGTATCACATACGTTTGGATTTTTTCTATTTTGGGGAGCGACCCCGTGCATCAAGAAAGTTCATTGTCCAGTGGCTGGGCGGGTCAAAGTCTATGTGTGCTGTGCACAGCTCGCAAGTCGGCACGAATCTCTGCAGCCTCGGCTAGCGCCTGTTCCCTTGTCCCGACGACGTAGGCGGTGTGCGTGTGGTCCGCATAATCAATCGCAAGGCCAAAGTAATGTTCGTCCCATTTTATCACCCGCGCCCTGACGACGGGACTTTGCTTTCGCTTGGGGCTTTCCATCGGCGCCTCCTGTTGCGGATTCAATTTGTCTAACGCGTGAGAGTTCCGGATCAAGTTGGTTGCCCAGCAGGAACCGATCGCCGTCGATCAGGTTATGGATTTGGACGGACGGCGCCGTGCCAGCCCCCAAGCCCCCACAATCACGCGGCGTCGTCCGTTTGCGTTCTTAATGTCCGCTTTGCCCCCGAAAGCAGACATCGACGGCAAAGCTCGGAATCCCCCTGAGGGCCAGCGGGCGACATTCCGGCAGTCACCAAAATCAATAGGTCAATGTGATTTAACGCCCGGGCGAAATGTGTATCGCCACGGGCAATGACAATGTAATCTACCCGCCGGGGGTTGCTCGGATATGAATTTGTCTGGTGCGTTGGACGCGCGTGCTCGGCGGCGCTTCTGCCTGGTGCTCATCAAACCGTCGCATTACGACGATGACGGTTACGTCATTCAATGGCTACGCTCGCCAATCCCCTCGAATTCGCTCGCCTCGCTCTATGGACTGGCGAAGGACTGCGCGGAACGCGCTGTTCTCGGCGCGGACGTTGAATTTGAAATCCACGTTTATGACGAGACGAACGTGCGCATCCGTCCAACTCACCTCGCACGCATGATCGAACGCGCGGGTGCCGGTATAGTGATGCTGGTCGGGGTCCAGTCCAATCAGTTTCCGCGTGCGCTCGATATTGCTGCGCCGTTGCGTGCACGAGGCATTCAGGTCGTCATCGGCGGCTTCCACGTTTCCGGCACCATCAGCATGCTCAATGGCCTCGATCCCGATCTCGACCGCGCCAGAACCATCGGCGTTTCGCTATTCGCTGGCGAGGCCGAGGGCCGGCTTGACCAGGTCCTGCAGGATGCGGCCGCAGCCGCGCTCAAGCCGCTCTATAATTTCATGGACGATCTTCCCAGCATTCAAGGCACGCCAATCCCGCTGATGGTGGCCGAGCGAGCGCAACGCACGGCGGGTAGCGCGACCACCTTCGATGCCGGCCGTGGCTGCCCATACCAGTGCTCGTTTTGCACCATCATCAATGTCCAGGGGAGAAAATCGCGCCGCCGTTCTCCGGATGACGTTGAGAAGATTATTCGTGTCAATTACGCGCAGGGCTTGCGCAGCTTTTTCATTACTGACGACAATTTCGCGCGAAACAAGGATTGGGAGCCGATCCTCGATCGTCTTATTCGCTTGCGTCAGGTGGAAAAGCTCAACATCGGCTTTATCATTCAGGTCGACACGCTCTGTCACAAGCTGCCGAACTTCGTGGCAAAATGCGCGCTCGCGGGTGTGCGGCGCGTGTTCATTGGCTTAGAAAACATCAATCCGGCCAATCTGCTCGGCGCCAAGAAGCGGCAAAACAAGATTACCGAATACCGCACGATGCTGCTCGCCTGGAAATCCGCTCGCGTCATCACCTATGCTGGCTACATCCTTGGCTTTCCAAATGACACGCTCGATTCCATCCTGCATGACATTGACGTCATTAAGCGCGAGTTGCCGGTCGATCTGCTCGAATTTTTCTATCTGACGCCGCTACCGGGCTCGGAGGACCATCTCAAGCTTGTTCGCGCGGGCGGCGCTCTCGACCCCGACATGAACAAGTACGATCTTAATCATGTCTGTACGACCCATCCGCGCATGTCGCGTACTGAGTGGGACCGCGCGTACAAGCTCGCCTGGCAGCGTTACTACGCAATCGACCACATCGAGACGATTCTGCGCCGCGTGGCGTCAGTGGGGGCCAATGCGAGCAACGCGCTGTTCCTGATCACGTGGTTTAAGGGCAGCATCGATTTGGAAAACATTCATCCGCTCGAGGGTGGTTTTCTGCGGCTGAAGTTCCGCCGCGACCGCCGGCCGGGTCGTCCGATCGAGCCGATATCGCGTTTCTATCCGGCTTACGCGTTTGAGGTAGTCAGCAAACTGGTGCGATGGGCCTGGCTCTATCTGCATCTGCGTCGCATTTATCTCGCCATCAAGCGCGACCCACGACGGTTTGAGTACACCGATCTTGCCATGACGCCAGTAGCTGACGACGAGGCGCAGACGCACGAGCTTTTCCGCACCGATGCCGCACAGGCTTATATCGGCCAGGAACAGCGGCTGGAGAAAGCTCGCCACCGCGCATCGGTGTAACGTTCTTGAGGTGGTGCTTCAAATCTTAAATCTTGAGCCACTTCCGACCGCGGCTCATTTCGTGAATATCGACTTACGAATATGCCACCCCACGGGCCCGTCACTGCTCGCGATGTCAGCTAGGGGTCATTACCCGCCGAGGCTATCCGGCTCCTGAATTTCACGTTGTATCGGAGCGTTCGAAGGTGGCGGATGGCTATCACGCCGCAACTTTGCTGGTTCGTTTCGCGTTTGTTTGTTACCCGTCACCACCCTCGAAAGCGCGGCCTCGGTCTCGGCAACAAGTCGGTGCATGATCTCGCCCACCGACAGGATTTCATTGATGCCCCCAACGGTTTGGCCGGCCGTGAGAAGACATTCGTGTTGACGGCCTGCCTGGGTCGTCGAGACAATCTGGCCCCTTAAACGATCACGATCACGTCGCGCCTCTTCGCGCTTGCCGCCCCACTCATCCAGGAAGGCTGTATGGAGAGAGCGCAGCACCGTGTGAAATCCCGCCGTACCCGGAAGCGGGCTGATGTCGTTTAGAACATCAGCCTTTATCGCATCCTCGGACTTTGCTGCAATTATCGCATGCTTCCACTCAATTGGTGCGGGAGCTTCTAAGGAAGCAATGAATCGCGTGCCGAGATTGACGCCGGCTGCGCCAAGCATAAGCGCCGCCGCGATCCCGCGCCCGTCGAAGATGCCACCCGACGCAACGACAGGAATGGGCGACACCGCGTCAACGACCTGCGGTACGAGAGCCATGGTACTCACCTCACCGCAATAGCCGCCCGACTCGCTGCCTTGCGCGCTGATCACGTCGGCGCCCTTCTCAGCCGCTTCGATCGCTTGCGCAACCGTCGTGACCTGCACCATTACGCGCGACCCGACATCGTGGGCCTGACGCATCAGATCGCCAGGATCAGCAAGCGTGAATGAGATTACGGCGGGTCGTGCCTCCAGCGTGTGGCGAAACGCCTCGGCGTCCAGCGTCTGGGGAATGTGGTTGATCGCGAAAGGCCGGCTCGTCAGCGTTCGCACCACGTCGATGTCGCTCCTTATGGCTGTCGTCGCTCGGAACAGCGTTCCAATTCCGCCCAGGCCGCCCGCGTTGGACACGGCAGCCGCAAGTTCTGCCGATGTACAAGTACCCATCGGAGCCAGAATGATCGGCACTTCAATACCAAACACATCACAAAGGGGTGTCTTCAACATGCTGCGCTGCCTCCCCGCCGAAGTGGCGTGCTCTGCTGGAGCGGCGACCTCCGTGCGGCCCCTTCATAGCAGCTACCTGTAATTTTAGTAGCTTTCAGCCGCGAGAGACACGGAGGTCGCTAATCTACATTAGGGCTATTGAACGACGTCAATTTTGACTTTCGCTATTCCCCTTCCAATCATATCAAGCGATTGGGCTGCAGAACGCGAGACATCGACCACCCGTCCGGAAACGAACGGACCTCGGTCGTTCACCCGAACTACTACAGACCGACCGTTGGTGACGTTTGTTACGCGCAAGCGCGTGCCAAATGGCAGCGTTGGGTGAGCAGCGGTCAACTCGTGAGGGTCGAACTTTTCACCGCTCGCGGTCTCTGATCCCTCATCATAGAAACTGGCCAGACCAACTGCTGCGCCCGTCGGCACAGTGATGTGCTTTTCAGTTGCGCTATAACCTTCCGTTGCGTGCCTATTTGTTTGCAGCGAGGCTTGGCGCGTGGCCCCGACAAATCCAGATCTGCTGACAACAGGGGCTTGGGTGCAAGCCGCAAGCGCCACTGACATAACAGCGATGGCGACGAGTTTGCGGGCATTAACGCGCGCCGCATTGATAATGATATCGAAGACGCCAATCATTGAGGACATGACGCAACCCACCAGGCGATAATCGGCAGGTAAAAGGGGGCTGAAACGTGGAGGGTGCGGCCTGAGCACAGAACCGTGGACGGAATCTCATTGAGTGTGATCAATTTGGCACACAGGGCC
>JBAUCK010000036.1:0-2356 GCA_049677525.1 Xanthobacteraceae bacterium | reverse complement strand
GCTGGGCACAGGTCGGCTCGGCAGCTAAGGTCCGATAGCGGACATCACATATATGGGGCCTCTCAACGGCGAAACCGCCGCTCGCGCTGCGCTGCCACGTTGTGCGGCACGGTAACCCTGACGTTTTGGGAAGTTTCCGTGTTGTTCGCTATTCCTCGAAATCTAACTCCGCCTAGGGCGCGCCAGAGCGATGCGGCGTAGCCTAGTCCAACGTGAGCAACCGGCCGCCTGAGCGGAAACGACTGCCCCCATCGCCGAACTCTTTATCGACCGGCGCGTAATAAGCTTAAGGCCATCGGTGCCCCCTTCAGGCGTGCAGGGAGATTGGTTCATATGTTCAACGCAACATTGATAGTGATAGAAGCCTTCATCCGCGAACTTCGGACGATGTACGAGCGGTCATACGGGACTATGGAGCCCACCTATCCGGGTGTGATCAGCTTTGTCGCCCAGCTTGCTCTTGAAAATATTGCGACCAGCGATGCCGCATACCACGATGTGAATCATACCATCATGGTCACACTTGTCGGGCAGGAAATTCTGCGTGGTCGGCATATTAGCGTCGGCGGTGTAACTCCGCACGACTGGCTACATTTCATCATCTCACTACTGTGTCATGACATCGGGTACGTGCGGGGAATCTGCCGAGGTGATGGGGATGGGTCCTATGTGACCAACCTGGCCGGCGATAAGATGACCCTCCCGGATGGCGCCACAGACGCATCAATGACGCCGTATCATGTCGCTCGGTCCAAACTGTTTGTACGCGAACGTTCCGCGAAGGCCCTCATCCATCTGGACACCGCAGCGATCGAAGCCAATATAGAACACACGCGCTTCCCGGTTCCCGAGGATGAGCAACACGAGTCCGCTGACGATTTTCCGGGCCTCGTGCGTGCAGCGGATCTGATCGGCCAACTAGCGGACATCAATTACCTGCGAAAGCAGGCTGCGCTATTTAACGAGTTTCGCGAGACAGGAATGAGCAACAAATTGAAATACAATAGCGTCGCAGATCTGCGAGCGAACTATCCAGATTTTTTCTGGAAGACGGTCCGACCTTATATCGGAGATGCCTTGCGCTACCTACGGGTCACGCAAGAGGGCCAACAGTGGATTGCCAATCTCTATGCAAACGTGTTCTCGATGGAGCATAGAGGCCAACTTTTTTAGGCGAGTGCCACCAATTATCGATGCGCGGATGTCCGCTCGTGGGGCACTAGCTGCCACGCCGTCTGACGGCGGCAGCCATGTCCGCTTTACTCCCAAAGCTGCCGCGAAAATCGTCGTCCGGTGTGGCAACTAAGGGCCAGAAACGGGACACCGACCTGGGGAGTGATTCCTGGCCACGTTTCGGTGGCCGAGATTTAGCTCAAGTCCTAAATACAATTTTACGAGCCGGAAGGGCAGCATGGGCTACTTCAAAACATGGGTAGTCCGAGTTCATGAGCGCGCCAGTTCTCCCGACGCTGCTGGCCATCACGGTTTTCACGCCGGCCCTTGCCGGATGATGCCTTCTGCTGCTCTCATGGCTACAGCACCGAAGGATGGTCGCGCTGGCCCTGTGGGATCCGGTTTCATCACCGCGTCTATCGCAACGGCGCTTATCGTCGTTGCCCGCGGCTGACGTTGGCCTTGACGCCCGGCGAATACCAGATGCCGGTCGGCAGGCGTAAAAGCGTATGCACCCGGCATTCTGCGATTACTTGTGCGGGCGAATATCGCCGGGATGCTTCCGTCACATTCAGGTGTGTTACGCTGTAGGTCTTGCTGATAACGCCGTGGGACACGCTTCCGCCGAACGCATCGCGGATCGCGCTTTTGTATGGGTGATAGCCATCAGTGTGATCTCGGGCTGGCCAATGACGCGCTGGCGCAAGTCCTGGATGAAGTCGTCTGTTGTCTCCGGCGTGCGCATCGAGATCGGTGAGAAGTCCCTGAGCAGATCGTAGGACGGCTTGTAGGTCGCGCCGTTTACGACGTGCGTGCTCCAATGCCCGATGCTGAGCGTATAGCCGTCAGGGGCAGAGTGCGCGACGCGGCCGACGCCAACACTGCCTGCCGCCCCCGTGACATTCTCGACCACGACATTGACCCCGAGTGATCGTCCCATAGGTCCGGCGATAAGCCTGGCGACCGTGTCAGTCGGGCCGCCAGCAGCGAAGGGAACACAGCATCGACCCGAAGCGGCGTTTCGCCACCGTCAATTGCCGCATCGCAAAGGTCTATTCGATCACCTCGTCGGCGCTCGCGAGCAAGGATGGCGGCACGGAGAGGCCAAGCGCCTTGGCGGTGGTCAGGTTGAGCACAAACTGCAATTTGGTGGGCCGCTGTACCGGCAAATCCGCAGGCATTG
>JBAUCK010000035.1:0-23960 GCA_049677525.1 Xanthobacteraceae bacterium | reverse complement strand
CGCGAGTTGCTGTTTGCGGCTTTGACTATGCTCGGATTGCGGCCATGAGCGGCTGGATGCCCATGATGTTCATCACCCGGGTGAGATTGTAGGCGAGCACGTGGAGTGCCATCTCGGTGGCAACCTTGGGCAGACGCTTCATTAGGAAGTGCGTCGCCCCCATCCTCATCTTCAGCGTGCCAAAGGGATGCTCGGCCGTCTCGCGACGCTGGCGCATGGGCTGCGGGTTCTTGTCCAGGCGCTTCTGTACGGCCTCCAGCACATGCTCGTGCTCCCAGCGTGTGATCCGTCGCTCCTTGCCAGTCGTGCAGCGCTATTTGATCACACCGCTCTGACAGGCGTTGGTCCAGTAATGGCGCAGAACTAATCCCTTTTCTTCATTGGTGGAGTGGTAAGCGAGCTTTTCAATCAATTTTGCAGACGATTTGACCGATCCTCCCGAACACCTGCACTTACCTACCGCATCGAACCCACCGAGGTGATGTTTCCAGCTGGCCCAGCCAGCTACGGTCACATGACACTCGGGCACCCTGCTGTTTGGGCTTCGGCTCTTGGGTCTTTTCTGCAGCGCCTCCCGCACGAGCGCTGACGAGCGTAGCGATCACGTGGGCCTATGCCGTTACCAACCTCATCACCCTTGAGAACTCGCGTCGAAAGGTTGTGAATTGGATCGGCCAGGGACTTCCAACAATCACCCGCTGGTTCGGGCGCCGTCATGGTCATCTTTGAAGCGAGAAAACCAAGCCGGCTACCGCAGCTTTCACAGAATGAATTCTAAAAAAAGAGCGGTTGAGCGCAAACTTGGCATTCGAAGAATCTCATAGATTGCTAGTCTGGGTTGGGTCTACGTTTCGATCTTTCCGTTCGTAATGTTGCAAAAGGAACGGGCGGCTACTCCGCCCCTCGGCTAAATTCTGCCAAGCAAAACTAAGATCAAAAGAATGACGATGACAAGTCCAAGCCCACCGCCGCCGTAATAGCCGGTTCCGTAGAATGGGCCGCCACCAAATCCGCTGAACCCTCCAAGCAAAACGATGATCAAGATTATTATAAGTATGGTTCCGATCGACACGAAGTTATCACCAAATGTCTATGAGCGATGTTCAATTTGATTTTGCTTAGGAAAAGCCCCGCCGAGACGGGACTGAATTTCAAATCACGTGCGTAAGCATTAGCCCGATAATCACGATGACGGGTACACCCAGCAACCAAAGAAGAACTGGCATGTCGGCCTCCGAGTTTTATCGACTCGCGTTGGATCGTAATTTAACAAGCCGACGACCAAGTAATAGTTCCATATTAAATCAGCCGCGTGTCGCGGGGTGTTTCTCGCGATTGGCGTGCGTCGAAAACGACGGTTGGTGAACTTAAGCTGCCGGCGTGAGGCGTCACCGCCAAGCGTCACCAGGGCCCCTTCAGTCCGGCGGCCTTCAGCGCCGCTTCAATTATTGGACCGGGACTAAAGCGCGGTGTTGGCGATCCAGTTGGACGGTCAGAAAACTGCAAGCCGGCAGCTTTGAAGGCAGCGGCGATTACATCACTCACCTCCTGAGAGGCTTCTTGCTGAGTATTCATGCGAATTGGAGCGTCCGCATGGCTGCTGCCACCGTTCTCTCTTTCGCTCGCAGTAATGGCGCCTGGTATCGCGGCGATATGGGGCGACCCTGAATGGATCCCCACCACGCGGGGAGTCACGAAGCCATCGCCCAGACCCCAGAAGTTCGCGATGTGGTTCGTTGATGAGATCCCTACATCAGAAAAGAACGGGCCGGCCGCCCCACAACCGTCTTCGTCCCTATTTAAATCGAGCGGGACGCCATGCCCCATGCCGCTGATTGAGAATGCCTCAATCAGTCTGTCGCCGTCTGCGTCATTCCAAACTTTGTGCGTGTGTGCCCCGATCGATTCCTCATACGAAGGAGTAGACGAACGCGAATGCACGTCGGTCCATTGTTGAATGATTTGCTCGGCGTTCGAGGGTTTTACAATTGGATCCGCGCTGCCGTGCCAGATCGAGATTTTCGGCCACGGGCCATGATGCATAGATGCCGCTCGCACGCGGTCGCCGAGAGTGCGAGGCGAAGAATGACGATCGCTGAACATCGCTTCGAAAGCTTCATTGACATTTTTGGCGCACCCGTAGGGAAGCCCAGCAATGATAGCTCCGCCCGCAAAAGTCTCTGGATAGGTTGCTAACATTACGACCGCCATGGCGCCGCCAGCCGACAAGCCGGTCACGAATACCTTCTCCGGGTCGGCGCCGAATTTGCCGATGGCGTGTTCGACCATTTGATGAATCGAAAGCGCTTCGCCGTTACCTCGTGCTGTGTCCCCCGGCAAAAACCAGGAGAAGCAGTTATTCTGGTTATTAGTGAGTTGCTGCTCCGGATAAACAACCAAAAAACCCCATCGATCGGCAAGAGACGACCACCCGGCGCCGTGATCGTACGCATGGGCGTCTTGGCTGCAACCATGCAGGGCGACGACCAGGGGGGCCCCGACCGGCAGGTTTTCGGGTGCGTATGTCAGCATGCGCAAGTTGCCGGGGTTAGATCCAAAATCTGTGATGGGCTTTAGAACGTTTGGCGCGTTCCCTGCGTAATCGAATACACTGGACGTTCTTCCGCGAGCCGATTTCAGAAGGGTTTCGAAACGCTCTCGGAAGGCATGGATTTTGGCCATTGCCGCGCTGATATCTGCCATGAAGCCCTCATATTGCGATGCAACAATATATGCTGCAATGCAACATGGTGGTTGGCGACAAAGGAAGCAAGGGCACGGCGCTTGTCGTGTTTCGACATGAAAGGCGATCCGCGTTCCGCAACAACGAGGAGGGCTGGATACCCGGCCAGGACATCAGCGGCATTGTGTTGCGGCAAGCGGCTGACGGCAGCGGCCCGCCAGCGGGCGCTCGCATTGTCGCGTTGATGGATGAATTGGGCTGGGCCGAACGCGCCGCTGTGCCGACGCAGCGAATCGCCGTACTGCCCGACACTGTCAGCTTTGCCGCTGCAGCCGGTCGCCGGCCTCACCGCGTTGCGCACGTTACGGCACGGCGCACCGTTGCTCGGAAAGCGCGTGCTGATCACCGGCGCGGCCGGAGGGGTTGGTCACCTCGCAGTGCAGCTCGCTGCGCGTTCCGGTGCGCGCGTCACCGCGGTAGCGGGACGGCCGGCGCGGCGGGGCTTCGGGAATTGGGTGCGACCGACGTGGTCGTTGGCATCGAGCAAGCGCAAGGACGGTTCGGGCTAATCCTCGAATCAGCCGGCGGCGCGTCGCTGGCGACGGCGTTGCATGCTGTAGACGCGAATGGCGCGATAGTAGCATTCGGAAATTCCTCCGGCGAGATGACAAGCATCAGCTTTGCCGATTTCCGCGGCGGGCAAAATGCGCGCTTGCAGAGCTTCTCTCGTTCACTTCAGGGTCGGAGGAACAGTTTGCGCCTGATCTTGCATTGCTAGTATCGCTGGTCGCAGACAGGTCGCTCAGGCCGCAGACTGGGCCGGAGCGGAACTGGCGCGACGTTGCCCGGGTTGCCGACGAGCTGCCGACCGACGCGTCGGCGGGAAGGCGGTGTTTCGTGTGGAGGCCTAAGCGGGACGAAGCGCGGTATAAGCAGCACGATTTCCCGCAACCGGTTTCATCAGTGCCGTTTAAAGTGAGCGCCAGACACTTTTCCACTGAGAGCCGACGATCGCGCCGCAACATCGGACGCGCTGGGCCCGTCTCGGAAATGAATGAAAGCCGCCGAGTGAGGCAACTTGTTATGGGCCGCAGTAGATTGGCGTTCGTCGGCTGATGGAGCGCGGAATAGCGTTATCGCTTCAGGGAGCTGAGGGGTCGGCGTCAATCGTGGCCGACTCTGTGGTCGGCATCCTTCCTCGTTAAGGCGGGACGACCGGCATTTTCCCTTTATGCAGCTTGGCGGTCGTCTGCGCCCTTCGCGTTGAGATGCCCTTGCACGTGTTCGGGCGCACTCAGGGCCAGCCACTGGTTTAGCGAGACGTCGGCATAATGTGCCCGCGGTGAGTTTTGATGATGGGATGTCGATTCGACTGAACAATCGGGGACATTCCAAATGCCTTCGAATTCGCAGCACTATAACTCGATAGCCGAGCAGGGCATCGAGCCCTTTGGAATCCGCACAGTTGTCGGATTCCCCGGCCGCCAACACTCTCATACTGAGGTTTATCCAAATGAACTCAAGTTGGTCTCGTTGATACGCGAGTTCACTGGAGTGTCTTCCTCGTGTCCACGTAACCTCCTCCTGCGATCGAACGGCGTCAACTGAACTAAACGGAAAGAGGCCGACAGCCAAAAGTGGGATGAAGCCATGATTGCCTCTTGGATTCTCGGAGTTATCGGGAGAACTCCAGCCCTCAGTAAGAAGGGAGCGGGCGCAACAAACGGCTTACTCCTCGGGCTTGGTCTTGCCACCTGGATGGAATTCTACACCTACGACGGTGTGAATCTGGTGTTGCCCGATATGGCCGGCACATTCGGCATCTCACAGGATCAGGCAAGCTGGATTTTGACGACGTACATCTCCGCGCTGCTGTTCGGTGTGCCGCTATCGATCTGGATGGCGGGCCGTGTCAGATATCTCCATTACATCATCGGCTCTACCATCGTCTTCGCAGTTGCTTCGGTTGGATGTGCCGCAGCGCCGGATTTCCAGACCTTCCTGCTGTCGCGAGCGGTTCAAGGCTTCGCCGGAGCGGGATTGACGATGTGGTGGCGCGCAGGCGTCTACATACTTATGACGGGGCCGCAGCGGAGCACATCAATGATGCGAATCTCCGTCATGCTCTATCTTGCGACGGCAGTTGGCCTCCTGTTCTGCGGTTATGGTGGCCGACGATGAAGAGGAACCACACCATGACGGCGATCACGAGGGTCACGCCTTTGCGCGCGTTGTCATATTCGGGGTTTTGGACATTCTTCCAAAAGTACCAATAGGCTGGAAGCGAAACGAAGCCCAGCGTCGCGACATGTTCTTTGAAGTCAAAAAACCCGCCAGTCTTATAAAAATGCGCAGTCTCGAGGGGAATCCGGATGGCGATGCGATACTGCGTATAGATAAACGAGCCCGCGAAGAAGGTGAGCACGTAGAGGAGGCAGATGGCCGTTGTACATCCGGCGGCGGGCACTGCACGAAAACGCGTTACGATCCCAATGGCAGGCTTACGGACGGGCAGCGCTACGGCCATTGCCTGATGGGTGATCGCGCCGAGGAGACCCAATGCCAAGATGAGGTGAACGAACAGCCATAATGTCCAAAAAGTATATGTGGGAATAAGTCCGCCCCATCGTTGTTTCCCCGCCTTTTTTGCCGCCCCTTTTTTCGGCTTTAAGCGTGAGCGTACAGCGTGCCTCGGTCCCCGACAATTAGAAGGTGGCAACTGCTGCCTCGACAATCATCGTGAGTTGACGCGCTTTCGATTGTGCGCGGCATTCCGACCGTGATCGGTTTCATGTTCGTGGCCGGCATCGTTCGGAAGGTAGACGACATGACCGTGACGCACGCCGCGCTCGGCGATGACGTGGTTGGCGAATTTTTGCACGTCCGCACCTTTGCCTTTGAGCACGGTGATTTCCATACAGCGATCGTGGTCAAGGTGCATGTGCAAGGTGGCCTGCGCGAGATCGTGACGCGCATGAAAACCATGCGTCAGGCGCTTCGGTAGATCGCGCGTCTCGTGGTCGTACACATAGATGAGCGCAGCGACGCAAGGCTTTTCCCCTCCGGTTTCAAGAGCGGCCTGTTGTAATCCGGCGCGGGCAAGATCGCGCAAGGCCTCAGAGCGATTGTGGTAGCCGCGGGCGCGCATGTAACCGTCGAGCTCCGCGTCGAGGTCGTCATCGATGGTAATGGTGAGGCGTTGCATCCCTGGCTCTCCAATGGCGCACGCATTCTAGCACGCGCGTCGGCCTGCTTCCTCAGTATGCCGCTTTATAGAAAAACGCATAACAAGTAAGCTGTTTTATTGACAACGTCATACCGACATCGCAAGGTCCGAGTGCCCTGTCGGGTATGAGAGGCGGCGCCAATTGGCGTGGTTCGGGGGAGTCGATGACGTCGCGCGTATTGGCGGCGGCAGGATTTTTATTTTCGTCATTGTGTGGACCAGCGTCGGCCCAGGCCGCGCCGTCCGCGCCGGCAAGCAAGGCGCCCGCGAGTAGGCCCCCCGCAGCTGCGCCTGCAATTCCGCCGGCGATGGCGCCCGCCTCGCAACCGTCAACACCTCAAGCAGCGACACCATCGCCAAAGCCAAGCGCAATCCACAAGACGGCGCTTCCGACAATCAAAATATCCGCGGGAAAGCGCAACAAGCCTCGGCCGGCCGCGCCGCCCAAACCCGTTCAGGTCGGTGCGCCCAGCGGGACCAGTGCTACGACAGTGCCGCTGTCGCCTTATCAAACCGGCACGCCCAATGTCGCGGGCGGCGCGCCCGTCGTACCGCAACTAGCGAGCCAGATGACGATCTCCGGCGCCGATCTCAATGCGCGTCCGATCGCTCGGCCCGGCGAGATTCTCGAAGCGGCGCCGGGTCTCGCGGTGATCATGCACGCCGACGGCGGCAAGGCGAACCAGTATTACCTGCGCGGCTATAATCTCGACCACGGCACCGACATGGCGACCTTCGTCGACGATGTGCCGATCAATCTGCCGACGCATGCGCACGGGCAGGGGTACACCGATCTCAATTTCCTTATTCCTGAAACAATTAGCGGACTTGAGATCCGCAAAGGACCGTACTTCGCCGACGTTGGCGATTTCGCCAATGCCGGCACGCTGCGGCTCGGACTGCGCGACACCGTCGACCAAAACATTCAATCTACGACGGTCGGGAGCTTCGGCTACTACCGGACGCTTACTTTGGGATCGACCAGGGCCGGTAATGGTAACTTGCTCTATGCCGGCGAGGCCAACACCTACGACGGTCCGTGGACGACCTCCTCGGATGTGCGGAAGTTCAGCGGGCTATTGCGCTATAGCCAAGGCACGGCAACCGACGGATTCACTGCTACTGCGATGGCTTACACCAATACCTGGAATTCCACCGACCAGGTGCCATTGCGCGCATTCACCACCGGCCAAATGGGGCTTTACGGCGAGCTCGATCCAACTGACGGCGGCGACACCAATCGCTTTTCCTTGTCGGCGCGCATTGCGAAATCCGACGACGACGGATCGTGGAAAGCGAACGCCTATCTCGTCAAATACAATCTGAACCTGTTCAACAATTACACCTGGCACCTGGACGATGTCAGCAACGGCTTCAATGGCGACCAGTTTCACCAACACGACGACCGGATTTATGCCGGCGCCGATGCCTCAAGGACAATCAACGGCTCGCTGTTCAACATGCCGACCGAAACGGTCTTTGGCGTGCAAAGCCGATACGACGACATCAATCTCGGCTTGAGCAACACCGTTCAGCGCCAGTTCTTGTCGAACACCCTGTTCGACCACGTCAACGAGGGCAATGCCGCGATCTATGCCGAGAACACCGTGCATTGGACAAGCTGGCTGCGGACGACGACCGGCTGGCGCGATGATTATTTCGATGCCTCGGTGAACTCGATGCTGCAGCCGGCGAACTCGGGAAAATCGCAAAGCTCGATCGGCAGCCCGAAATTCACGATGACGTTCGGCCCGTTCGACAAGACCGAATTATTCTTCGGCGCCGGGATGGGTTATCATAGCAACGATGCGCGCAGCGTAACGGTCGCGCAGATGCCCGGCGACCCGACTACGCCCGAAGATCCCTCGCCATTTTTGGTGCGTTCGCGCGGCGCCGAGGTAGGCGTGCGGACCAAGGCCATTCTCGACCTGGATAGTTCCGTCAGCCTGTTCTACTTGCACCAGGATTCCGAACTGTTCTTCGACGGCGACACCGGCGAGACCACGGCTGGACTGCCCAGCCAGCGCACCGGCATCGAATTTACCAACGACTACCATCCGGCGTCGTGGGTCCACATCGACGGCGATCTTGCACTGACACGCGCGCGGTTCCTCGGTTTCGATACGACGCAAGAGGCGCTCTTTGAATCGCTTGCCTCGTCACCACAGACTCAGATCGGTAACGCACCCGGCAACTTCATTTACAACGCGCCATGGATGGTGGCGTCCGCGGGCATCACGCTCGGGGAGAAAACCGGATGGTTCAGTTCGTTGCGCTGGCGCAATATCAGTTCGCGGCCGCTCACCGAGGACGGCGCGTTCCAGTCGCCGCCGCAGAATCTCTTCAACGGCGCGTTGGGCTACCGTTTCGACAACGGCTGGAGCGTCACGCTCGCCGCGCTCAATATGCTCAATTCGATGGTCGACAACGACACCTACGCCTACGGTTCGTTGCTGACGACCGACGCCCTCTACACAATGTGCAAATCAGGAGCACCCCCGCCGGCGGCGGTCTGCGCCCACGGTGTTATGGACTATGTCTATCATCCGATCGAGCCGACGGCCTTCCGGCTCACGCTTTCCGGCCCCCTCGACACGATCGATAGACTCAATGTTCGGGAAATGGCGACTGAGCTTGGCCGGTCGGTTTCCTTCGCGCCGGTTCAAGCAGCGAATTACGACTGGACCGGTTTCTACGTCGGCGCGCATGTCGACACGACGTGGTCGAAGACCAGCGGCAGCACGACAAATAACGCGACGGGCGCGATCGCGTCCGCCGACGGCAATCCGTCGCAATGGCACGGCGGCCTTCAGCTTGGTTACGACTACATGCTGCCGTCGCGTGTCGTCGTCGGCATCGCGGCCGACGTATCCTCCGGCAGCGCCAAGACCATCACTACGACTGACGCCTCCGGAATCAGCACGAACAAGACCACGGTCTTTGACAGCGAAACCGTACGCGGGCGTCTCGGCTACGCTTTCGGCAACGTCTTGCTCTACGGCACGGGAGGATGGGCTTGGTCGAACGACCAGTTCGTGCGCACCCAGCTCGGCGGCACGGTCAATCTCGCGACCGCGGGCACCGATGAAGCTGTGAACACATATCTCAGCGGCTGGACGCTGGGTGGCGGCGCGGCTTTCGCCATCGCCCAAAGCTGGAATGTGTTCGCCGAATATCGCTATACGAATTACGGATCGACCACGTTCAGTTTGCCGTTCTCCGGACTCACCACGACCACAACGACAAAGGTTAGCAGCGTCGAACTCGGCGTGAACCACAAGTTCGATTGGAATGCGGCGCACAGTCCCGGATATGCTGGCGCGCACCAATTCGTTCCGCTCAACGCCGCGTCGCGTTCGCCCTATCCCTATAACTGGGGCGGCATTTATGTCGGTGCCGACGGCGGCTATGGCTGGCAGGCGGTGAAAGGCGCAATCACCGACGCCGTTGGAAATGTGTTGGCTCCCTATAGCTACGGTGCGATGGGTCCGTTTGCTGGCGGCTATGTGGGCCTCAACTATCAGTTCAACCGCGTCGTTGCCGGCGTCGAAAGCGATTGGCAATGGTCGAACCTGATCGGCAACAATCAAACGCTGGCGCCGATCGTGGCGGGCGCGGGTCCTTTCACGATCTCTTCGACGACCAAGGACTATGGCTCCGTCCGCGTCCGGCTCGGCTTCGCCGCCGATCGCTGGCTGATATTCGGCACCGGTGGTTGGGCTTGGGGCGACCCTAGGACCGAGTATGCGCTTACCGGATCGGCGCCATTTGTCAGCAACGGCAGCAGTGTTTCAACCGGGTGGACGGGCGGCGCCGGGATCGAATATGCGCTGACGGATAATGTGCTGGGGCGGGTCGAATACCGCTACGCCGACCTCAAAATGCCCGGCTTTACGAATGCCCTAGTCGGCGCCGCTGACGCGCCGGCGAACGTGCCAATCAATGATTTGCGCGCCGGGTTTGCTTATAAGTTTGGCGGCGATCCGTTTGTTGTCAGATAACAGGGCGCCACCGTTTGTTTTCTCGGCCGTCGAATCTTTTCGCGGTTCATGTCTGGTTTTGGCCGATAGCGGATAAGCCAGTCGACTCCAGTCGTGGCAGCTTTCGGGGGTAAAGCGGACGCCAAATGCTGGGTCGGTCGCGGCAGCTTATGACCCAAAGGCGACGGAGTGCGGAAGGTGTGATCTATTAGGAGCGAGCGCGTTGCGCGCGTCATCGAGGCGATACTCGCGCGAGAAGCGGAAGTAACGTTCCTAGCTTTCGAGATGCTCACGTAGCGCGCGCAGACGGTGGCGCAAGTGATACAGCTCGCCTTCCAGCGGCGTCGGAACATGCTCGAAATGATCGCTGCGTCAATCCGGCCGTCAGCGAGCGCCCGCACGGCGTCGATGCTGCTCAGCTCCATGAGCCTAATCGAGGAATCGAGTACGCCAGCGTCGCGCATGATTTTCAGAGTGAAGTCGTGCAGCGTCCTGCAACCGGCCATCGCGCTGCACCACATGAGGGCTTCGCGCGCTGTCCGGTTGCTCACCCCGCGCCGAAGGGCGTATCAACCGCCGAGGCTCTAATCGCCGCTGGATGAAAGTTCAGTGGCAGGTCAGCGGCACTCGATGACCGGCGTGTCCGCTTTGGGCCAAAAGCAGACTCAGGCGCTGCAGCAGAGAGCGTTCTCATTCGACTGCCTTACGCGCCCTCAGTGGTCGACGTAACGCGTGCCGCGCCGCCGAATGAGGATCGTGGTAGGCGACCTTTTCATGTTGAAGCACGAGGAGTTTCGACGGCCTTCTTTGTGCGGCCAAAAACTGTACGAACAACGACGTAGAACACTGGTGTAAACAAGAGCCCAAACGCTGTAACGCCGAGCATCCCAGCGAACACTGCGGTGCCTAAGGATTGACGCATTTCGCCGCCCGCACCCGTCGAGACTACAAGTGGTGCTACGCCAAGTATGAAGGCGAAGGAGGTCATCAAAATAGGCCGCAGCCTTGTCCGGGCGGCGCTGACCGCAGCCTCTACGGTCGAGGCTCCTTTTTCCTCGGCTTGTCGTGCGAATTCCACAATCAAAATGGCATTTTTTGCGGCCAAGCCCACCAGGACGACAAAGCCTATTTGGGCAAGCACATCGATCGGCATGTTGCGGGCAAGCAGACCTGTTACCGATGCAAGCAGGCACATCGGGATAATCAAGACGACGGCCAACGGCAGCTTCCAGCTCTCGTATTGCGCCGATAGCACTAGAAATACAAAGAGCGCAGCCGCCCCGAAGACGAGGATCGTGGGTGTGCCCGCCTGCTGCTGCTGGAAGGCAAGATCAGTCCACTCGTATCCGATTCCTGCAGGAAGAACCTGCCGCGCCAACTCCTCCATTCTGTGCAAAGCGGTACCGCTCGCTACATTCGGTGACGCGACGCCCTGGATTTCGGCTGCCGGAAACAGGTTGTAGCGTGGAACGCGATATGGAGCATTTTCATAGCGGAGGTGGGCAACCGTGCTCACAGGAACCATGTCGTTCGATGTATTCCTGACTTTCAGGCGTCCAATATCCAGGGGATCGGTTCTGAACCCGCCGTCGGCTTGCGCGATCACCTGGTAAGTCCTGCCGAGATAGTTGAAGTCGTTGACGTATTGAGACCCGAGATAGACCTGCAGCGTCGAGAACACGTCCGTCGGCGTAAGCCCCACCTTCTGCGTTCGCTCTCGATCGATGTCAGTGTAAATGGACGGCGATCGGACGTTGAAGAGCGTGAATACGCCGGCGAAGCTTGGATCCTTGTTGGCGGCGGCGACGAGAGCATCGGCTGCTTCGGCAAGTGCTTTCGAACCGACGCCGCCGCGGTCTTGCAACATCAGCTTGAAACCGCCCGCACTGCCGAGGCCCTGCACCGGCGGTGGCGGGATCGTCAGCACGTACGCGTCCTGGATGACCGAGAGCCGCTGCCGCAGGTCCGCGAGCACGGTCGATGCCGTGGTGCCGGCTATCTCATGATTGTAGAGCGACGGGAGTCCGGAAAAGATCGTTCCGGCGTTCGATGCGACCGTGAAAGTCGTCGCGTCCAAACCGGCAAACGGCGCGACGTGTTCGACGCCTCGCGTCGTGAGGATGATCTCGATTGCCTGTTTGAGCACGGTTTCGGTACGATCGAGCGTCGCGCCCGCCGGAAGCTGCACGACGCTGATGAGATAACCCTGATCCTGTTCGGGGATGAAACCGGAGGGCGCACGGGCAAATTGGAATCCGGCCAGTCCGATCAGCACCGCATAGGCGACCAACATGACGCCGGTGACTTGCACCAGACGGCGCGTCAACCGGCCATAAGACGTCGACAGCCATTCGAAGCCGCGATTAAAGGCGCCGAAACCCCTGCCCACGGTGCGTGTGAGCCAATTTTGACGCGCGCCTTCATTGGGGTCGCGTGGCTTGAACAACACTGCACAAAGCGCTGGGCTCAGAGTCAACGAAACGAAACACGATATGATGGTGGACGCCGCGATGGTGATAGCGAACTGACGGAAGAACAGTCCCGAAATTCCGGAAATAAAGGCCGAAGGAACGAAAACGGCGCAAAGCGTCAAAGCGATGGAAATAAGTGCGCCGCCAACCTCATCCATGGTCGCATAAGCGGCGTCGCGGGGACTCATGCCCCGCTCCAGATTACGCTCGACATTTTCCACCACGACGATCGCGTCATCGACGACGATGCCGACGGCGAGTACCAATCCGAACAGCGACAGATTATTGAGCGATATCCCAAGCACGTAGAGGATGGAGAACGTCCCGATCAGCGATACCGGAATGGCGATCACCGGAACGATCGCGGCGCGCCAACTCTGTAGAAAGATGCAAACGACCCCGACGACCAATAATATGGCAATGAATATCGTGCGGACGACTTCCCTAACAGACTTTCCGACGAAAATCGTGGGATCGTATATGATCTTGTAGCTCACGCCCGGCGGAAAGTCTTTGGCGAGAGTCTCTGTTGTGGTGAGAATTTCGTGCTCGACTTCGAGCGAGTTCGCACCAGGCTGCGCAAATATCAACAGCGGCAGGCCCGGTCCGCGATCCGCGAATGCGGTCGAGCCGTAGTCCGCCGCGCCGATTTCGACGCGGCCGACGTCGCGAACGCGCGTGACCCGCCCCTCGGAGTCCGACTTCAGCACGATTTCAGAGAATTGCTCGGGAGTTGTCAGCCTTCCGAGCGTCTGAACATTGAGTTGATAGGCGTGTTGCGTGGGGGCCGGCGGCTGATTCAGAATTCCCGCAGATACCTGCACGTTCTGGGCCCGCAGCGCAGCCAGCACGTCGCTGGCGCTGAGGTCGCGCGCGGCGACCTTGTCGGGGTCGAGCCATATGCGCATGGCATATTCGCGGCCGCCCAGGAATTGAACGTCGCCGACGCCCGGGAGTCTCGCCAGCGTATCTTTGATATGGAGCGTCGCATAGTTCGACAAATAAAGCGTATCGCGCGAAGCGTCCGGCGAATATAAATGCACGGCGATCAGAATGTTCGGCGTCGATTTGCGGACTTGGACACCGAGCCGCTGCACGTCCTCCGGCAATCGCGGCAACGCGTCCTGGACACGGTTCTGCGTGAGCATTTGCGCCACGTTCAGGTCGGTGCCGATCCGGAACGTCACCGTGACGGTCAATTTGCCGTCGCCAGTCGACTGGCTGCTGATGTAGAGCATATTCTCGACACCATTGATCTCCTGCTCGAGCGGAGTCGCGACTGTTTTGGAAACAGTTTCGGCGGATGCTCCAGGGTATGTCGTCGTGATCTGCACGGTCGGAGGAACAATCTCCGGGTACTGCGCAACGGGCAGGACCAACAGCGCGCCCAACCCGATGAGGGTGATGAAAACGCTGATCACGGTCGCGAAAATCGGCCGGTCGATAAAAGTGTGTGACAGGCTCATTCTAGGCCTTGCTCAGTCCTGGCCGGCGAGCGTGGAGTCGTATTTGATGGAACCTTCTTCCGCCGCCACCTTGGCGCCCGGTGCGGCGTGAATTAAGCCGCCGATGATGACTCTATCGTCGGGCTTTAATCCTGACCGGACGATCCGCAATCCGCCACGAATGTCTCCGATTTCAACGATCTTCGGCGTCACCGTTCCGTCCGGCGTCACCGTCATTACGAGTTGTTGAGACTGGTCGAGAGTAACGGCCGCGTCGGGCACCATAAGGGTGGGAGACGGCGGCGACACTGCCAGCCGGACGCGCGCGAATTGCCCTGGTTCGAGGAACAAATCGCGGTTTGGAACAGTGGCTCGCGCGTGGAGAGTCCCGCTAGAGCGGTCCACGGCGTTGTCGACAAAATCGAGTACCGCTTCGTGCGAGAATGTTGCCTCGTCGCTTAGCGCGATCATGACCTTATCGTGCAACTGTCCCGGATTATGCTCGTGCCCGCGGGCAAAGGTGAGATAATCGGACTCGCTCATGTCAAAATCTACGTAGATCGGATCGAGGGAGACCAACGTAGCAAGGAGGGTCGTTGGGCTGACCGAAGCACGACTTCCTGCTATCAGACCGCCAATTGAGACTTGCCGAGCTCCGATAACTCCATCAAAGGGCGCAGTGACATGGCAGTATTCAAGATCCAGCTGAGCATCTCTTATTCGAGCCTTCGCATCGTCGACCGCCGCTTGCGCGGCATTCTGGTCCGAAAGCCGTTGATCCACTGTTTCTTGGGAGCCGGTGTCGGTCTTTCTCAACGATTGCGCGCGAGCGAGCTCGGCGCTTGTAAGATCGACACGGGCCATCGCCGTTGCAAGCTGAGCTGTGGCAAGCGCGAGTTTGATTTCGTAGGGCCGGGGATCGATGACAAACAGCAGATCGCCCTTGCGGACAATCTGCCCGTCTTGAAAGTGAATCTCCGTTAAGAGGCCGCCTACCTGCGCTCGCAGTTCAATCCGATTTATTGCGGAGAATTGACCGAGAAATTGCAACCGCCGGTCGACATTTAGCTGCAGCGGCTTGCTGACGGTCACGCGCGCGGTCGTCTGTGGCGGCGAGCCCAGTTGCGGCTTCTCATAGTGTGAGAACAAAAGCCAGGCGCCTATACATGCCAGTGGAATGGCTAGTACAGCTATCCACTTTGGCGAAACGCGCCCAACTGGATGCGACGCTCTGACTTCGTCTGGATTATTTTGGCCAGTGATCTCGTCCAATGTGCCGCTCGATTATTGCTCAGGCTTTTGCTTCGATATTGAGCAGACTTTTGACACCGCTTCACGCGCGATTCAATTCAAACGAAATGAATAGTCCATCGTAAATTTGGCTTAGCACGCCTTTTAAAGGAACGACAGTTGAAATCGTCAGCATGCATTGTGCGCGCAGTCATTCCGCACAGTCGGTAATTCGCCGCTGGCAATTCGACGGATGGCGCAGGAAACGACGAATGTCGCCTTTCCAAGCTAGAGGAACAATAGCGGCACGTTGCCCATCGTCCGCTTTGGGTCATCCGGCGGGGACGCCCAAAGAGATCATTGCTAAGCTCGACCACGCGGCCGTCGCAGCTTTGGCCGATGCCGACACCCGCGAGCGGCTCGCCGGCCTAGGCTTGGAGATCCCGGCGCAGGATCAGCAGACGCCAGCTGCTCTGGGCGCCTTGCAGCGTGCCGAGATTGAAAAGTGGTGGCCTATCATCAAGGCGGCACATATTGAGGCGGAGTAGTCTGTTGTGCCGGTTTGCGAGTAACTCCTGAAACACGCTTCACGAAAATCGAGCGGCGCGTCTGCCAAGGGCCAACAGTAGACACCGTCGTTGAGGGTTCAACGTGGATTGCGCATCCGCTCTGGGTCGTGCGCTTAGCTGACCTTAACCACTTGCGGCGGCGGCCATGCGCCGTTCAAATCTCCCGAAAGCGGCGAACCGTTTTGACACCCATTACTGCCGAGTCGTGGTGACAATCGGATGTCCGCAGGTTGGTGCATTTACGCCCAACGCTGCCAACGTCTATCCGCGCTCCAAACGCAAATAAGTGTCTCGCACTTCCTCGGTTTCGGCCTTGTCGGCTCACCTATAAAACTCCACCGTTAATTCCCGATATTCCTTAGCCCAGACCATAGCTGTCCCGGGTCACCGAAGTCGGAAGGCGCATTCAGGACGAGCGCTCGGCGCTCTTGAGTAATTGAATGACTTCCGTCGCTGCATGCGCAGTTTCTTCGCGCGCCAAATTGTCCGCGGCCGTTGCGTCGCGGTTTTTGATGGCGGCGAACATTGCGCGGAGACCAACAATGCTTTCACGGGCGCGCGCCGGGGAGCGTTTGGGATGGCTCAGGCCAAGCGCACGCCAGCGCGCGATACGCGCATGGAGTAGCGCCAGCATGGTCGACAGCGATTCGCTTGCGGCACCCTCGACGAGGATATCGTAGAAGCGGCTCTTGGCCTCAAAGACGAGCGCGGGATCGGCCGCCCTGTAACCGCGCACGGTTTCGTCGAGCGCCGCCCGCAGCTTTTCCATTGCCGTGGGGTCCGCATTCTGCACGAATAGGCGCGCGGCAAGCCCGATCAAAACGCCGCGAATGGCATAGAGATCATTCGCTTCGACAGATGTGAGTTCCCGGACCACAGGCCCCTTATTGGCGACGGCGGCGACGAGCCCCTCAGTTTCGAGCTGACGTAGCGCCTCACGAATAACGGTGCGGGAGACGCCCAGCATCTCGATTAATTCCCGCTCGACGAGACGCGAGCCTGGCGCCAGCCGGCCAGCAATGATGCCTTCGCGCAGATAATCGAGCACCTGATGCCGCAATGGGGCATGCGCTTTGCGGATGGGTGATGATGCGGTGACGTCATGCATGAAGGGGTTGCTCCATCTGGACTACCGTAATACGGTATTATAGCTAAGAAAAGAGAGTTCTGGGAGACGCGCGTTCATGAGCACAAAACCGGTCAAAGTCGGCATTATCGGGCTCGGCCGGTGGGCCAAGGTCCTCACCAAAGCCAGTCGCGCATCGAACAAAATCGAGATCGCCCTCGGCTTCAGCCGTTCCGAAGAAAAGCGGCGGGCCTTCGCGCGTGAGATGGCAGTGCCGGCGGCGCCCGATCTTAAGACCATGCTGGCCGATCCCGGGATCGAGGGTGTGATCCTGACCGTGCCCAATGAGCAGCATCTGCCGCTGGCGCGCGAAGTCGCGATGGCGAAGAAGCACGTCTATACGGAGAAGCCCATTGCTGCGACGCTCGAGGACGGACTCGAGATCGAAGCGCTGGAAAGCCGTTACGGCGTCACCGTCACCGTCGGGCATAGCGCACGGTTGATGGCGGGCATCCGCAAGATACGCGAAGCGATCGATGCCGGCGAGCTGGGCCGGGTTGCTTTTCTGGAAGCCAATTTTTCTAACGAACGTGCGCTTGAGCTTACGCCCGCGACCTGGCGCTGGTACCGAAACCGCGCCCCCGGTGGGCCGTTGTCTCAGCTCGCGATCCATCAGTTCGATGTGCTGCATTATCTTGGGGGCGAGATCGCCGAAGCAGGTTCGATCGCGTCTAAATTGTCGCCAGTCGGTGCGGAAGTCGATGATCAGTCGATGACGCTTCTGAAGTTCGCCGACGGTAAAGTTGGCTATGTCGGCTCCTGCTGGACGTCGCCTGGCATATTTGCCGTGCGCGTGTTCGGCGCCAAGGGCTTGATGCATTATGAGATCGATTTTGGCACCTGGGATACGCCCGCGAAACTGCACGAGAGTTCGACGCTTTACATCCAGCGCGGTAAGGACGGCTATGCCAAGCGCGAGGAGCTAAAAGTTCCTGAGAGCGACATGTTCCGCATCGAACTGGAAATGTTTGCGGAAAGTTGCCGTACCCGCAAAGCTAACGAACTGACCGCCCATAACGGAAATGTGGCGGTCGCCGTCGTTAATGCCGCTTTGCGCTCGATCGAACGCCGTGGCCAGCTCGTGGCGATTGCGGATATCCTTGCCGAAGCCCGTGGCGGAAAGGGTGCCCGCCATGTCGCGTGAGGCGTTGCGCAGCCGCTATTTCATCGACCTGACGCAGCCGGAGATTGCGGCGCAGCTCGGCACCAGACCGATGGTTATTCTACCGGCCGGCAGCGTCGAGCAACACGGCCCTCATTTGCCGACTGGGACAGACATTTTCGCCGCAAATGTCATTAGCTACGCTGTCGCCGAGCGCATGGACGCGTTGGTCCTACCGTCCGCACCATTCGGCGTGACGCCGATGCACATGCCTTATGAGGGCACTATCACGCTGACGCCTGACACCTACATGCGGCTGGTGACGGAAATCTGCGTCTCAACCGCCAATCATGGCGCTAAATATCTCCTTATCTTGAATTGGCATGAAGGCAATATTCCGTCGCTCGCAATCGCTGCGGAATCTCTACACCGTCGGCACGGCATGACCGTGCTGACGGTGCAGGCCTGCTACGTCGCCGAGGAAATGTATGGCCATTCTTGCAATGGTCTCACTCACGGCGGCGAGATAGAGGCGTTGGCTGTGCTCGCCTATCGGCCGGATCTCGTTCATCTCGATCGAATAGACAACTCGTCGGATCACGGCCACGGCCACAAGATGGACAAGCTACGGCGGACCCGCAGCTATCAGCCGGTTCTCACCGATATTCGCTCGATCGCGCCAACTGGCTGGTTCGGCAGTCCGCAGCACGCTACAACGGAAAAAGGCGCGCGGATGCTCGCCGATATTGCCGACGCTATAGCCAGGGAATCTGCGGAGATTTTCCGGCAACTCGATGCGGTACAAGGCGGTACCGCAGAGATCAAACAATTGCGTCAGGCGGTGTGATGGTTCAGCTGCTGAAACGGGCCGACGCCAAGCTTCTCGATCTGCCGGGACGACGGTCTCGCGAAGCGGTATCAGGAGCGATCGGCTCGCGTATGAGTTTTCGCATCGTGGAAATTGCGCAGCAGCAGATCAGCGAAGAGCCGCGTGGCCCGCATCTGCACCGCGATTTCGAGGAATGCATTTATGTGCTCTCGGGGCGCGGCATGATGCGTGCCGAAAGCGGTGAGTATCCGGTCGGTGTGGGAGACGTTCTGCTCGTCCCTCCGGGTGAGAAGCATATGACCGTCAACACCGGATCCGAACCGCTCATGCTGTTGTGCTTCTTCCCTGTTCCGAACGTTGGCGCCGGCACCACAGAGTTCAAGAGTTTCTGATGTCCCGCCCGACGCTCCAAACGTTCCAGCAACGATGACCTTACCATGACGACCGTGCTTTGCTTGCGGCCGGAGGCCGATTTTTCTCGTGTCGATGCGCTGCCGCCACCGTCATTGTCCGTGAGCTATCACGGCCCCGACGATGCGGTCGTCCCCAGTCTGTTGCGTCAATCGGCGGCGCTTGTCATTCCTGCTGTAGGACCCAAGCTGGCGTCGGCGCTGTTCGAGGGAACGGCGCTGAAACTCGTTCAGGTCACCGGTGCCGGACTCGATCGGCTCGACGTGGCGGCGTTGGCGAAGTGCGGCATTCCGGTCGCTAATGTGCCGGGCGGCAGCAACAGCGCACTTGCTGAATACGCTGTGACCTCGGCTTCCACCTTGCTGCGGCGTCTGCTCTGGGCAGATCGCGAGATCAAGCAAGGCAATTACAAGGCCTTTCGCGCTCGTCTCGTTGCCGACAATCTCGCCGGCGTTGACGGATTACTCGTCGGTGTCGTCGGTCTCGGCATCATCGGGGTCGCTGTAGCAAAAGCATTTGCGCGAGCGGGCGGCCGCGTTTGCTATCACGATCCCGCTTCACCCGACGCGGCCACCGCTCATGCGATCGGTGCCGAACCCCTGCCACTCGATGTGCTGCTCCAGCGCGCCGATATCGTGACGCTGCACGTTCCGCTTCTTCCGGCAACGACGGGTCTGATCGGAGCGGGACAGCTTGCGATGATGAAAAAGGGTTCGGTTCTCATTCAGGCGTCCCGAGGCGGCGTGGTCGACGAGGCGGCGCTCGCTCAGTCGTTGCGCGCGGGTCATCTTGGGGGGGCCGCTGTTGACGTCTATTCTACCGAGCCGCCGCCTCCCGATAATCCGTTGCTTATGCTTGACGGCGAAGCGGCGCAGCGTGTGTTGCTTACGCCGCACATCGCCGGGGTGACCAGGCAGTCGTCGGCATTCCTCTTCCGCACGGCATGGGAAAATGTCGAACGGGTCGTGATTCAGGGCGCGCCGCCGCTTCATCGCGCCAATTGAGCGGCGATGCCGCAATAGCAAATTCCGAATGGAAAGGCTGGGCAGGAGTAAGAAGGCAATGAGCATCCCGCAGTTATTAGTCCACGACAAAAAGGACACCGTCGGAGTCGTGACGGTCGAGGGGCTGAAAGCCCGCACCGATATGCTGTGTGTCGTGACTGCTGATAATTCAAGTTTCAATCTAACGGCCAAGATGGACGTGCCAATCGGCCACAAGATCGCGCTCGCTGACATCAAAAGCGGCGATACCGTGTGGAAATACGGCCAGGATATCGGACGCGCCGTAGCCGACATAAAAAAGGGCGAGCACGTCCACGTCCATAATAACAAGACCAAGCGGTGGTGAAAACATGGTGCAGGAAAATGGCCGAACGAACGGCAAATCGGACTTGAAATTTTGGGGGTGGCGGCGAGAAAACGGCCGTGTCGGCGTACGCAACCACGTCGTGATCCTGCCGCTGGATGACCTGTCGAATGCGGCCTGTGAAGCGATCGCCAATAACATCAAAGGCACTCTGGCCATTCCGCACGCCTACGGCAGGCTTCAGTTCGGCGAGGATCTCGAACTGCATTTCCGCACCTTGATCGGCACCGGCTCTAATCCGAACGTCGCCGCTGTCGTGGTGATCGGCATCGAGGAGGGATGGACGAGCCGCGTCGTCGACGGAATCAAGAAAACCGGCAAGCCGGTAACCGGGTTCGGTATCGAGCTGCATGGCGACATCGACACGGTGGCGCGCGCCTCCCGCGTCGCCAAGGATTATTTGCAATGGGCATCCGAGCTCAAGCGCGAGGAATGCGATATTTCAGACTTATGGGTATCGACCAAGTGCGGTGAGAGCGACACCACGACCGGTCTCGCTTCGTGCCCGACGGTCGGCAATATGTACGACAAGCTGATCCCGAAGGGCATCTATGGCGTATTCGGAGAGACTTCGGAGATCACCGGCGCCGAGCATCTCGCCAAAGCACGCGCGATTTCGCCCGAGATCGGCGAGAGGTGGATGAAGACCTGGCAGGCCTATGAGGATGAGGTCATTCAGGCGCACAAAACCAACGATCTGTCGGAATCGCAGCCGACTAAGGGCAACATCGCGGGCGGCTTGACCACGATCGAGGAAAAGGCGCTCGGCAATCTCGAGAAGATCGGCCGCACGTGCAGATATATCGACGTGCTGGGACCGGCGGAGACGCCGGCACGCGGCCCGGGCCTATATTATATGGACACCTCGTCGGCGGCCGCCGAATGCGTAACATTGATGGCGGCGGGCGGTTATGTCGTGCACACGTTCCCGACCGGGCAGGGCAACATTATCGGCAATCCGATCGTTCCAGTGATCAAGATTACCGGCAATCCACGCACCGTGCGCACTATGTCGGAACACGTCGATGTCGATGTATCCGGAGTTTTGCGACGCGACATGACGATCCCAGATGCCGGCGATGCACTAATCGAGATGATCCTGCGAACGGCTGAGGGCCGACTTACGGCGGCAGAAGCTTTGGGTCATCGCGAATTCGTGCTCACGAAACTCTATCGCAGCGCGTGAGCATATTCGCTTGCATCGGACGGCAGTCATAGAGGCACAGCGATGAGTGAACCAAATCGGGAAAAGGCGGCCGCCCACGTCACACCTGAGGTCGTGCGGCAGACGTTGATGGATATGATCGACATCCGCAGCCCTACTGGCTCGGAAGCCGCCATGGCGGAATATATCGTCGATCGTTTGCGCCGAGCCGGTCTCGATGCATCGCTGCAGCCCGTGGAAGAAGGCCGTCCCAATGCGGTCGCACATCTGCGTGGCCGCGGCGAAGGTCTCAATCTCTTATTCACCGGCCATATGGACACGTCTTACAGCGGCGACGAAGATCATCTTCATGGGCAGGGTTTCAGGCCAAAAGGCATCTACCGCGATGGCTGGATCTGGGGGCTTGGTGCCAGCAATATGAAAAGCGGCCTTGCCGGACTTGTGGTTGCCATCGAGGCTCTGGCCACGACCGGCGCGGTGCTCCGCGGCGACGTGTCGTTGGGTGCGGTGGTGGGCGAGATCGAGAAGATAGCAACCGAGGAATTCCAGGGCCGCGAATATGCCGGCTATGGAGTTGGCACCAAGCATCTCGTCTCGCACGGCGTTACCGGCGATTTTGCGCTTCTCGCCGAGCCGACGGGAATGCGGATTTGCACGGCCAATATGGGTTGTCTATGGGCTAAGATTACGGTCGCTGGAACGGTTGCGCATTCGGCGCTGACGAATAAATCGGGCACCATCAACGCTATCAATGTCGCACGACAGCTCTGTGACGATTTGGATATTTGGGCGAAGACGTTCCAGGATGAGAATGTCTTTTTGAACGAGCACGCCAATGTCACGATCGCCTGCATTCGCGGCGGTGCGCCCTGGCGGCTGTCGCGCAATGCCTACGAATGCAATGTCTATCTGGATATCCGCACCGTGCCCGGACAAAAGCCGGATCGGGTGAAGCGCGCTTTGCGGACGGTGCTGCAGCAATTTGCCAAAAGGCATGGAACGGACGAGCCGGCGCTTGAATTCACGGTGACCGATCCGCCCTTGCTCCTCGACCAAGACCTTCCGATCGTTACCGCGATCAGCAACGCGCAACGCACGGTCATGGAGCAGGCGACGTCGACCTTCCTTCGCCGTCCCGGCTCCGACGCCATTCACTTGACATGTTACGACGTGCCATGCGTCCAGTTCGGCCCCGGCGGCCGGCTGCATCCGAGCGCCGCAGGACGCTCGATGCACGCGGTCGGCGATCATGTGCTGCTCGATGACGTAGTGCTGGCGACTCGGATTTATCTCGAGACGGCTTTTAACCTCTGCAGCATGCCAGCGGTCGACATCAGGGCCATGTAGCGCAATTGCAAGCGGCCGATATCGACGGTGGCTGCGGCCCCGGAAGAAAATGTAAGGGAGTCATGAACATGTGCCGACGCTTTGTGCTTTCCGTCTTGGCGATATTTGCGTTCGCGGGCGGCGCCTGGTCACAGACATTTCCAAGCCGGACGGTCACGCTTGTCGTGTCTTTCGCGCCGGGCGGCCTAACCGATATCCCAGCCCGGATGATCGCGCCGGAAATGCAAAGCCAACTTGGCCAGCCGGTGATCGTCGAAAATAAAGCCGGTGCGTCGGGCGTCGTAGGGGGCTCTTACGTCGTTCACGCCGATCCTGACGGCTACACGCTACTGGTAAGCGGCGTTTCGGAAGTGCAAAACCTCTTCTATATCAACGTCCCCTACAATGCGGAAAAGGATTTCGCGCCGATTGGAAAGATCGCGGACGGCCCGCCTCTCGTCCTCGCGGTCATCAGCAGTTCGCCGTTTAAGAGCGTCGCCGACTTGATCGCCTATGCCAAGGCTAATCAGTCGAAGACGAATGTCGCAACAACGGGACCGGCGACTAGTCCCGCAATCGCGGTGTCGCAGCTAAACGAGCTTGCCGGAACGAAAATTACTCCCGTGCCCTACCAAGGGTCGGGGCCGGCCGCCGCGGCAGTGGCGAGCGGTCAAGTGGATGCCGGCTTCATCTGGTTGCCGAGCATCGCCGGCATGGTCAGTGGCGGTAAGGTGCGCGTCCTCGCCGTTGCCACGGCACAGCGCGTTCCGGCGCTCCCAGACATTCCGACGCTCGAAGAGCTTGGCTATAAGAATTTCGATCACAGCGCCTTTGTCGGATTGCTGGCGCCGCACGGGACACCAGGCCCCGTCATCGCGACACTGAACACGACGCTCAACGATTCGATTGCTATGCCTGATTTCGCCAATAAGCTTGAGCCGTTCGGCATGACCGTACCGCGGCAGCCGAATACGCCAGCATCCTATCAACAGTTTATCGCCAAGCAGATGTCCTATCAGGGCGAACTGG
>JBAUCK010000034.1:0-2371 GCA_049677525.1 Xanthobacteraceae bacterium | reverse complement strand
CCTTTTCTCTTGGGCAGTCCTTTTCTAAATCGCATCGCTCTCGATGAAGTGGCACGAAAGATTGCTACGGACGCGGTCTCATCCGTCGCTTAGGTTCGGCGATAATCGTCCTCGATGCGGACGATGTCGTCCTCGCCGAGATAGCTGCCGGTCTGCACCTCGATCAGTTCCAGATCTATCTTGCCGGGATTTTCCAGGCGATGTCGGGCGCCGATTGGGATAAAGACCGATTCGTTTTCGTGCACGATCTTGACGTCATCGCCAATAGTTACTCGCGCGGTGCCACGCACTACGACCCAGTGTTCGGCGCGATGGTGATGCAATTGCAGTGACAGCCGCCCGCCCTGCTTCACCACGATGCGCTTGACTTGAAAACGCGCGCCCTGGTCAACTGATTGATAGGAGCCCCACGGCCGGTGGACTTTCAAGTGCTCCTCGGTGACCTTGGGCGCCCGTTCCTTCAGCAGCTGCACCAGCCGCCGCAGGCCGTCGCCGTCCTCGCGCTTGGCGACCAAGACGGCATCGTCAGTCGTGACGACAACGAGATTATCGACGCCGAACAGCGCGACAAGCTGCTTGTCGGTTGCCACATAAGACCCGCGTGTGTCGACGAATTCGACCGCGCCTTGCCCGGCATTGCCCGCCGCATCGCGGCCGGACAATTCCCACACCGCCTGCCACGAGCCGACATCCGACCAGCCGTAAGAGACCGGCATGACCACGGCGCGCTTGGTTCGCTCCATGACCGCATAGTCGATCGATTTCGCGGTCGCTTGCGCAAAACTCTGAGCATTGAGCATAAAAAAGTTCAAATCTTTGCCGGCTTCTTCGACAGCGCCCTCTACTGCCGCAACGGTCGCCACTTCAAAGCCGCGATATTCGTCGAGCAGCAGGCCCGCGCGGAACACGAAGTTTCCAGAATTCCAGAGATAGCCTTCTTTGACGTAACGCTCGGCAGTCTGCGCGTCAGGTTTTTCGACGAATTTCTCGATAGTGAGAAGGTCGGGTCCAATCGTGGCGCCTGCGCGAATATAGCCGTATTCGGTCGCCGGGCGCGTTGGGCGCACGCCGAAGGTAACGATATGATCAGCGAGTGCCGCCTCGGCAGACATCTCGCACACTTTGGCAAAAGCTGCCGCATCGTTGATGACGTGATCGGCTGCAAGCGCGACCATCAGCGGATCACCGTCGCGCTTTGCCGCAAAAACAGCGCCGGCGGCGATCGCCGGACCGGAATCGCGTCGGATCGGCTCGAGCAGAATATCGGCCTCGATACCGATCGCCGCCAACTGCTCGGCAACCAAGAATCGGTATTGGCTATTGGTGATGACGATCGGTCGGCCGAACAGCTCAGGATTCGACACCCTGCGCATCGTATCCTGAAAGCTCGATTCCGGACCAAACAGTGATAGAAACTGTTTCGGTCGGCCTTCACGCGAAGCTGGCCAAAGCCGCGTGCCAGCGCCGCCGCACATGATCAAGGGGATAATCGGCTTAACCACTTTGGGGGCTCATGTGGGTCAGAGGGCTGAGCACGGGGTCAACCTGATCGCCGACAAAGATTGAAGATCTTGTGGAGAGAGCCGCGCCGGTAAAGAACCCACCCACTCACGATTCGTATCCAATTCGGGGTTTCGCACGAGAATAAGGCGGCTATCCTCAAAGAATAGCAGTGTTGATAGTTATTATGAATATCTGCATCGATCGGTCTCCGCCAGCCCGAAATCCTCAACTTCAATCCGCAGCAGGACACGATCATTTCGCTCATGCGCAATGGTGCAGCAATTGCAGTCGTTGATCACAACCGACAGGCATGGCGATTGCTGTGATCGACCTCGAAGATCACGACTCGGTCATCTTTGCCAATACCGCAGCGGCGCAAATGCAGCAGGCCATTCGGGCAGGTCATATATTTCTCCACTGATCCGCGGCTATGCCCCACTCGTGTGGCGGCTAGCCGAACCTATTTCAGACCATGCTGCCACGTAAGTGTGCCGCGTTACAGCTGGGGATGCGTCTCAAGCCACAGCGCCCTGGCAGCCGCGAGTGGCTCGATAGCGGCTTTGCGCCACCATTTGGCTTCATCGCCGTAGCGGTGGAGCTCGCGATGATGGCCGCGACACAAAGGGACGGTGAATTCATCGCTGACCTTGCGCCCAAGTGTACGAGTTTGGGCAAAGCGCAGGTGATGGGCATCGCAGGGCTTGCGGCCGCAGACAAGACACGACTGCTGAGCGACATGCCTGACGTGCTCGCGATCGCGCACCCGGCCCGGCTCCGGGAACGACAAGGCGCTCTTGTCGATTGACTTCGACTGTTTTGGTTTCTTGCCGCCCCGTCCATTTGGTTGGACCCACGCCTCGGACGACGT
>JBAUCK010000033.1:0-17934 GCA_049677525.1 Xanthobacteraceae bacterium | reverse complement strand
AAGCTATTGGAATAACAATAATAATAGATCTCTTGCCACGGTGCAGACAGTGTCGGCCGTCGCGCCCGCCTGCCGATTGCGTTTGCGGCTGCTCTCTGCCATAACCGCGCGCTTCCTGCCGCCCGGCCGATTAAGGGCTGCCGTGGCGGCGGTGAAGTGCTCATCAGCACGCGATCGTTAGCGATCGCCGGCATTCGGGCCGGAGCTCGGATGCTTATTTTATGAGGAGAGCCAAATGCCCAAAATCAAGACCAAGTCGGGCGCGAAAAAGCGCTTCAAGGTCACGGGGACCGGCAAGGTCCTCTACGCGCAGTCGGGCAAACGCCACGGCATGATCAAGCGCACCAAGAAGCAGATCCGCCAATTGCGCGGCACCAATGTGCTGTTCAAGACCGACGGCGACAACATCAAGAAATACTTTCTGCCGAACGGCTGAGGCGCAAGCCTTCAGCGTTCCGTTCCGGCACTGCCAATCTTCATAGGAGATCGACCATGGCTCGCGTCAAACGCGGTGTCACCTCTCATGCCAAGCACAAAAAGGTGCTCAAGGCCGCCAAGGGCTATTTCGGCCGACGCAAGAATACCATCCGCATCGCCAAGCAGGCGGTGGAGAAGGCCAACCAATATGCCTTCCGCGACCGCAAGCGAAAGAAGCGTACCTTTCGTGCGCTGTGGATTCAGCGCCTCAACGCCGCGGTGCGTCCCTTCGGCCTCAATTACAGCCGTTTCATCGCGGGCCTCGACAAGGCCGGCATCACCGTCGACCGCAAGGTGCTCTCGGATCTCGCGATCCACGAGCCTGTGGCCTTCGAGGCGATCGTCGGTGAGGTCAAGACGGCACTCGCGGCATAAGCGCGTCATGAACGGGCGCGCCCATAGAGGATCGCGCACATGATTGACCGTGTTTATGTGCAGCGCATGGCTCGCTACAATCACTGGCAGAACGAGAACCTGTACGGCGCCGCCGACCGGCTGCCCGATGAGGAGCGGCGCCGCGAGCGCGGCGCCTTCTTCGGCTCGATCCACAAGACGCTGAACCATCTATTGTGGGGCGACCGCGCCTGGATGTCCCGCTTGGCCGACCTGCCCAAGCCGAACGTCGGCATCCCCGGCTCAGTCGCGGTGCACGCGGATTGGGACGAATTGAAAGCCGAGCGCGCGGTGTTCGACGGCAAGATCGTCGACTGGTCGAATAACGTCGCCGACGGCTGGCTCGCCGGCGACCTGACCTATTTCTCCGGCGCCACCGGGCGAGAATGGACGCGGCCGCGCTGGATGCTGGTCACGCATATGTTTAATCATCAGACCCATCATCGCGGCCAGGTGCACTGCATGTTGACGCAAGCCGGCGCCAGGCCGTCCGATACCGATCTGCCCTTTCTGCCGGATTGAAAAACATGTCCGACATCGCTCAGCTCGAACAGAAAATCCTCGGCGAGGTCGCGGCCGCCGGCGACGAGGCGGCGCTCGAAACGGTGCGGGTCGGCGCGCTCGGCAAGAGCGGCTCGATCACCGCACTGTTGAAGACGCTCGGCACGCTCACGCCTGAAGAGCGCAAGAGCCAGGGCCCGCTGATCAATGGGCTGAAGGATCGCGTCAACGGGGCGCTCACCGCCCGCCGCGAAGCGTTCAAGGACGCGGCCCTTGCGGAGCGGCTCAATACCGAGAGCATCGATGTCACGCTGCCGGTGCGCGAAGCGCCGATCGAGATCGGCCGCGTGCACCCGATCACGCAAGTCATCGACGAGCTGACCACGATCTTCGCCGATATGGGCTTTGCCGTCGCCGAAGGTCCCGACATCGAGACCGACGATTACAATTTCACCAAGCTCAATTTCCCGGAAGATCATCCGGCACGCGCGATGCACGACACGTTCTTCTTCAATCCGAAGCCGGACGGCTCGCGGCTGCTGTTGCGCACGCACACCTCGCCGGTGCAGGTGCGCACCATGCTGACGCAGAAGCCGCCGATCCGCGTCATCATTCCCGGCCGCACCTATCGCTGCGACAGCGATCAGACGCATACGCCGATGTTTCATCAGGTCGAGGGCCTTGTCATCGACAAGAAGTCGCATCTCGGCCACCTGAAATGGATTCTGGCCGAGTTCTGCAAGGCGTTCTTCGAGGTCGACAAGGTCGGCATGCGCTTCCGCCCGTCCTATTTCCCGTTCACCGAGCCGTCGCTCGAAGTCGATATCCAGTGCCGATGCGACAAAGGCGAGATCCGCTTCGGCGAAGGCGACGATTGGCTGGAAATTCTCGGCTGCGGCATGGTGCATCCGAAGGTGCTGCGCAATTGCGGGCTCGATCCCGATGAATATCAGGGCTTTGCCTGGGGCATGGGCATCGACCGCATCGCCATGCTGAAATACGGCATGTCGGACCTGCGCGACTTCTTCGAGGCCGACGTGCGCTGGCTCAATCACTACGGTTTCAGACCGCTCGATTTTCCGACGCTTGCCGCGGGCCTGAGCGGATAACGCGGGGAAATCGTGCGATGATCAACTCGACGATTCAAGCTGTGGACCGCTTCTTGTACCGGGCGATGACGCGCGGTTGGCCGCAAGAGCGCGTCGCGCACTACACCGATCATCTTGCGGTGGATGGCGACGGCACGCTCGGCCCCAATCCGATCCGCGTCAGCTTTCAAGTTCTCGACAACAAGGCCGGCGGTCTTCTGACCCACACCTCGATGATGATCGCGGCGCTTGGCGTGTCCGCGCCGGTGGTCGCCGACAATCATTTCGAGCAGGGCGTGATCGTGCTTGAGATCATGCTGTATCTCTTGGTGGCTTTGGGCTGTCTGCGCTGCCTCTCCATGTTCCATCGCGATTCCTCGCGGCCATTGGAAGATGTTGCGCTCGAGGAACTCATCATCCGGCGCGAACTGTTCAAATGGTGCAATCACGGCGCCATTATGCTGACCCTCCTGGTCTTCATCAGTCTGCCGCTGCTCTATCTCTACGTCCCCTCAAAGGTGGGGCTATGATGAAATTCACCCTCGCTTGGCTCAAAGAGCATCTCGACACCGAGCGGCCGCTCGGCGAGATCGCCGACAAGCTCACCATGATCGGGCTTGAAGTCGAGCGGCTCGAGGACAAGGCCAAGCTCCTTGCGCCCTTCGTCATCGCCAAGGTCGTCGATGCCAGGCAGCATCCCAATGCCGACCGGCTGCGTGTCTGCATGGTCGATACCGGCGACGGCAAGCCGATCCAGGTGGTCTGCGGCGCGCCGAATGCAAAGAGCGGCATGACCGGCGTGTTCGCTCCGCCGGGCGCCTTCATTCCGGGCAAGAACATCACGCTCGGCGTCGGCAAGATTCGCGATGTCGAGAGCCGGGGCATGCTGGTCTCGGAAGCCGAGCTGCAAATCTCCGACGACCACGACGGCATTATCGAGCTACCGGCCGATGCGCCGGTCGGCGAGAGCTTTGCGCAATGGGCCAAGCTCGGCGATCCGGTGATCGAGATCAATCTGACGCCGAACCGGCCCGATTGCACCGGTGTTCACGGCATTGCCCGCGATCTTGCCGCCGCCGACATGGGCAAGTTCAAGGACCCGGCGATCAAGCCGATCAAGGGCGAGTTTCCCTGTCCGGTGAAAGTGACGCTCGATTTCGGAACGACGCCGTCGCTGTGCCCGGCTTTCGCGCTTCGCCTGGTGCGCGGCGTCAAGAACGGCCCGTCGCCGGACTGGCTGCAGAAGCGGCTGATCGCGATTGGGCTGCGCCCGATCAATGCGCTGGTCGATATCACCAATTTCATCACTTACGACCGCGGCCGGCCGCTGCACGTGTTCGATGCCAAGAAAGTCAAAGGCAATCTCACGGTGCGGCGCGGACGCGCCGGCGAAGAGCTGCTCGCGCTCGACGGCAAGACCTATAAGCTCGATGACTCGGTCTGCGTCATCGCGGACGGCGAGGGCGTGGAATCGCTCGCCGGCATCATGGGCGGCGAGAAGACCGGCTGCGACGAGACGACCACCGATGTGCTGATCGAATCGGCGCTGTGGGAGCCGGCTAATATCGCGCAGACCGGCCGCAAACTGTCGATCAATTCCGATGCCCGCTATCGTTTCGAGCGCGGCGTCGATCCAGCCTTCATGTCGCCGGGCCTGGAAATGGCCACGCGGATGGTGATGGAACTCTGCGGCGGCACGCCGTCGGAGGTTACCGTTGCCGGCAATGCCGAGCCGCCGGAAAAGATCATCGATTTTCCTTTGTCCGAATTGGAGCGTCTCAGCGGCCTCGACGTGCCGCTGTCAGACATACGGCGCGTGCTCAATCATCTCGGCTTCTTTGTCGCCGGCCAGGGCGAACGCGTCAAAGTGGCGGTGCCGACATGGCGGCCGGACGTCGAGGGCAAGGCCGACATCGTCGAAGAAGTCGTGCGCATCGTCGGCGTCGACAAAGTGCCGCTGACGCCGTTTCCGCGCGGCGAAAATCCGCGCAAGCCGGTGCTGACGCCGATCCAGGTGCGCACGCGCGAGGCGAAGCGGGCGCTTGCCGCGCGCAATCTGGTCGAGGCGGTGACGTGGTCGTTCATCTCAAAGCCGCAAGCCGAATTGTTCGGCGGCGGCAAGCCTGAATTGGCGCTGGCCAATCCGATCGCGGCCGAATTGTCCGACATGCGGCCGAGCCTCATTCCGGGCCTGGTCGGCGTCGCGCGGCGGAACACCGACCGCGGCTTTCCCGATGTCGGCCTGTTCGAGGTCGGGCAGGTTTTCCGCGGCGACCGGCCGGAGGATCAATTCACCGCTGCCGCCGGCATTCGCCGCGCTTTGGCAAAGCCTTCCGGCATCGGCCGCCACTGGTCGAAGCGCGCCTTGAATAACGAGATCGACGCCTTCGACGCCAAGGCCGATGCGCTCACGGTGCTGGTCGCCGCGGGCGCGCCGGCACAGGCGCTGCAAGTCGTGCCGGGCGGCCCGGCGTGGCTGCATCCCGGCCGTTCCGGAACGATCCAGATCGGCCCGCAGAACGTGCTCGGCTATTTCGGCGAATTGCATCCGAGCGCGTTGGAAAAGCTTGATGTCGAAGGTCCCCTGGTCGGCTTTGAAGTGATCCTGGAAAAGATTCCCGAGGCGAAAACGAAAGCCACCCGCGCCAAGCCCGCGCTCGAACTGTCGCCGTTCCAGCCGGTGGAGCGCGATTTCGCCTTTGTCGTCGAGCGCACCGTGAAGGCGGCCGATCTGGTGCGTGCAGCGCTTGAGGTCGACCGCAAGCTGATTTCAAATGTCAGCGTGTTCGATCTTTACGAAGGCAAAGGCATCGAGCCGGGCAAGAAGTCTATTGCGATCACCGTCACCTTGCAGCCGCGCGACAAGACCATGACCGACGCCGAGATCGAGGCGCTGGCGGCCAAGATCGTCGCTGAGGTCGGCAAGCGAACTGGCGGCGTGCTTAGAGCGTAGGGCGCTTACTCATAAGCGCGCCGACAGTGTCCGCCTTCGGAGTAAAAGCGGACATCGAGCCGAATTCTCGCCATGTCCGCTAGTCACCCACAAGAGACACTGTCCAGAATTTACGGATAATGTGGGCAGAAGGCACGTCAGTCTGAAGTTTGTAGCTTTCGGTGAATTAGAAACGTGCTTGCGTAAGCCAGAGGTTAGCGATGCGGAATGTCAAACCAGGCGAATATGACGCGACGCCGCGCCCAGTTGTAGTTATCTGCAACAGTTTCGCGGCTGGGGACGTCATACCGCCGCATCATCATCGACGCTCACAACTCGTGTATGGGGCTTCTGGAACGATGGTGGTGGAGACCCAACAGGAGCGGCGGATTGTGCCGCCAGATCGCGCCGTCTGGATAGCTGCAGGCGTGACGCACAATCTAGCCATGATCGGCGCCGTTACCACGATTACAGTTTGGGTTGAGCCAAACGCCATGGCCGACCTTCCTCAGTGTTGTCAGGTCGTAGAAATATCTTCGCTGATGCGAAGCTTACTTGCGGAGGCGATCGATATTGAGCCGGTATATGAGTTCACGGGCAGAGAAGGTGTGTTGATGGCGCTCCTTTTACATGAACTCAAATCGCTGCATCCGTTAGGTCTTTCACTTCACTTTCCAAAACATGAGCGCCTGGCAGCTCGTTGCCCCGAGTTTTTGAGTCAACCCAACCCGCGAGCCACGATCGAATCCTGGAGCGAGGCTCTAAATATGAGCCGACGTACCTTTACCCAGCTGTTCCGGAAAGAGACCGGGCAAAGCTTCGCCCGGTGGCGCCAGCAAGCATGTCTGTTTGCGGCATTACCCAGACTCGCTGCCGGCGAAGCTGTCACACGGATCGCTTACGATCTCGACTACGAAAGTCCGGCGGCGTTTGCCACCATGTTTAAAAGACTGCAAGGCATTCCACCAACACAGTATTTTCCCGTAGTTCAACAGTTCCGCGAAGGCCACTTGTGAGGCATCTATCTCTGAACGAGATGCGGAGCGTCGACCGCCCCGCCGTTGCGGGGATGAAATGCCGAATACCGAAGACCGCACAACGCCAGTGACGATTATTGGTGGCGGCCTGGTCGGTCTTCTCCTCGCGCTGTTGCTCGACTATTTCGGCGTCAAGTCCACCATCATCAATACCGAACCGAACGAGCGCTGGCACCGGAAAGGAAACGGCCAGAACGCGCGGACGATGGAAATTTATCGCCGCCTGGGCTTCTCCGATGGCGTCCGCAAACTCGGACTGCCGCCCGATCATCCTTTCGATCAAGCCTGTTTCACGCGGCTCAGTAAACACGAAATCTTTCGCTTCCCGATGCCTAGCCGCGAAGAGCGGATCGCCATGCGACGCGAAATGCCGGTCACGGACCAGCTTCCCGAGCCGATGTTTCACGTCAACCAGATGTTCGTCGAGCGCTTTCTTTTGCAGAAGGCAAGCGCCACCTCCAACATCGATGTGCGTTTCGGCTGGAATGCAGAATGGTTCACTCAGGACGAAGCCAGGGTGCGTGTGCACGCACGCAAGGTGGAAAATGGCGAGGAAGTAACCTGGAGTTCAAGTTACGCTGTGCCGACGGCGCACGCGGATTCGTGCGCGAGACGCTCGGCATCGGTTACGAAGGCGACGTACAGAAAAAGGATGCCTATTGGTCAGGCCAGTTTTTTTCCGTTTATATGTGAATCCCCGACCTTTATCCAAAGTTCGTGAGCAACCGGCGCGCCTGGATGTACTGGGCGGTTAATCCCGACTCCCACAGGAGAGGTGTTATTATCACGCTCAACGGTGCTGACGAGTTCATGATGTTGGTGAAGCCAAAAGGCGGCCGCACCGACGTCGACAAAGATGAGGTCGTCAGTTGGGTTCAACGCTCCATCGGCGAGGACATTCCGGTCCGCGTCATTGGCTATCGTCCATGGAGTGCCGGCCAAGCATTGGTTGCGGAGAGATATAAGGCTGGCCGCATCATGATTGCTGGAGATGCGGCGCATGTGTTCACGCCGACTGGCGGGTTCGGCATGAACACCGGCATGGATGACAGCGCCAATCTTGCTTGGAAGCTTGCCGCTGTGTTGCAGGGCTGGGGTGGCCCGAATCTTCTCGACAGCTATCAGGGAGAACGCAAGCCGACCGGCATCCGCAATACGGGCGCTTCCCGCAAATACGCCTCCATGATGCATGATGCTGAAGTCCCCGAGAACATCGAAGCCGAAGGGCCCGAAGGCGACGCCGCCCGGATTGTCGCCTCGCATATGACCTACGTTCGCAAGAACCACTTCGTCCGTCCCGAGGACGAGGATGCCGTCGGCGTGCAGATCGGCGGCCGCTATGATGGATCGCCGATCGTTATCGGCGATGAGCCGCCACCGCCCGATATTTTCCCGGCCACCTACGACAAATATACGCCGTGCGGCATACCGGGTGGGCGGGCGCCGCACCTCAGCATCGCCGCGCATGCGGACCTATTGCGTCGTGCTGACGGGCCGCGCGCTGGCAGGCCGAACGGGTTCATCGATCGCATTGATGCGAGATGCATCGCTGGCTGGGCGCAGTCCTCCATCGATTCAAATTTATGAGGATACGCGCCGTAGTCACCGCGCCTTGCGTCTTGCGTTTTGCAGATGATGCTCGGCGGGGCCGCTCATTCTCACTGCGCCAGCAGATTTGAGCCGTTCTGGATTTTCGTAACCGGCGGTGGGTTCCACTTGCCGGTCAGCGCCTCGGACTTCGGAGCGTAGAGGCGCATTGTCAGGTTGAAAGGTCCCTTTGGTCCTGGAAGCCAGTTGGCCTCTTTGTCCGCCCCAGGGCTCTCGTTCTGGAAGTACAGGTCGAGAGAACCGTCCGGGTTATATTTGAACGGCATCCAGCTACTTACCGCGAAACGATTAAGACCGTTGGCGACCTGGAAACCCTCCGGGTCGTAAAGCGTGATTGACCAAAAGGCATTCACTGGCGGCGCCGTGCCCTTCTCGAAGCTGATCGTGTACTTGTTGGCGCTGTCGAGCGGCTTGCCGGATTCGTCGCCGAGATTGAGCGGATAGATCGCATCCTCGGGCAGGTTCGCGCCGAGGCCGAGCCGCGCGACGATGGCGCGCTTGAGATAATAGTTGCCGTAAACGCCCATCGTATCGGTGTTCATCGACCAGCCGTTCGCGACCCTGGCGATGGTCGGCACTTTCCAGGCCATCAGCCTTTGCCCGTCCTTCGCCACACCTTCCAGTCCCTTCTTCACCGCGGGAGCGGCTTTGTCGATGTCGAAGCTTTTTCCGGGCTCGATGCCGATCCGCTTCATTTGCGCGATGATCGGCTGGTCGGTGAGGTGAGGCGGCTGAAGCTTGAGCAATTCGGCTGCGTAGGCGAAGTACGCGCCCGTCGTCATGGTATCGACCTGAATCTTGGGCGGTGTTTTCATGTCGACGCTCGGATCGATTCTCACCTCGACCGGCTTGAGCGGCTTGCCCCATTCCGAAAGCGGTGTGATCTTGTAACCGGCCTGGATTTTGTGAACGGCATCGTAATCCGGCGGGCCGTCAGTCTTGGTGCGGCCGATGATCCAGACGTATGGCGTGGGCGCCTCGATTTGCGCGAAGCCCGGCGGTACTGCTCCGCTCCAGCCCCGCGGCGTGATCAGAAAGTTGCCGGCCTGCGTTCCCGTGGTGCGCCAGCCCGGTGAGGAAAAGACGTCGGTCCACATGTCAAGCATCGGGAGCAGGTAATAACGCCCGCCCGTATCCGGGACCGAGACGACCATCGGCTCCTTGGTGAGATCGAGGTACCCGAAGGAATACAGCGTATCGAAATTCGGCCGAACGACCTGCTTCATCTCGGCGGTGGGAAACGCTGGAACATTGAACAGCACGTTCATGGGCGCGCCGATCCCTTTGCCGGGCTCGACATTGGTGAGCTGCTTGCGAGTCACGTCCATGGTCACAAGCGGGTAGAAATAAATATAGGCGTCTACGCCGATGGCGTGGGCTTCCTGTTCGGTGATGGCGCTCTGTGCATGCGCGGCGAGTGAAAAGACTGGACAAAGAAGAAGCGCAACTATCGAGACGATCGTACTTCTACTCATGTCGCTCCCCCTTTGATGGACGGCCAACCTGATTTTCGACGCCGTCAGGGCGGCGCATTATTTTATGTAGCGTTCGGGTCAGCCGCCGCGTTCTTTATTGTGCCAAACAAGCTTAGCCGCGGCGTGTTGCGCCAGCGGTCATTCGAGAGAAAATCGCGATCGGAACAATGTCGATTTATTTGTTTCGTATTTGGAGCGGCAGCTTATTCCGCCAGCAAATTGACGCAGCTTCCGCGACGCGCTCCGCCGATGTACCAATTACTGTAGCACGAAGGCGTGCCGATTGTCGGCCGGAATACCGAACCGGATTGTGACAAAGACGAAGCTATCTTGCGGTGGAATCCAGCAAACTGCGTCAACGCTCGTTGCCCATGATATTGGGCGTGCCGGTGTAACTCGGCGCGCTGCCGTAAGAGCGTTGCGTGGTCTCGCGGCGCTCGGCCTTCGCCCGCTTGCCCTTGCGCTTGTCCTGCGCGGCGGTGTCGGCCTCGGACGTCGCCTGCGCTCCCGGCCGCAGCGCGCCGATCTGGCGTAACACCGCATCCGCGGCGCGCTCGCCGGATTCCCAGGCGCCGCCGACCGTGCCCCATAATGTCTCATGCGCGGCCTCGCCGGCGTACCAGACATTATCGGTCACCAGATCCATCAATTGCCGGCGCGCGAATTGGCTGCCGGGCACCGCCGCCGACAAGGCGCCGAGCGTATAAGGATCGCTGTTCCAGCGGGTGGCGTGCTTGCGGCCGATCGCGCTCTTGATCTCGGCGCCGTAGAGGTTGACCAGCCAGTCCGCGGCAAAGGCGAACATCTCGGCTTCGCCTTTGGCCGAAAGATCGCGCCCGAAGGAGCCGGCGACGTCGATCACACAGAGCGGCGTGCCGGAAATATTGGCGAGCAAAGCCGCGGTGCGATTGTCGCTGGACTTTTCGAACACCAGATCGTCGCTGTCGAGGCCAAGCGGATTGCCGGTGAGTTCGAGCGCGATGTGATCGTAGCTGCCCAGCGACATGCGCCCGAACGCGTCGAAATGATGATGTTCCAGATCGGGTATGAATTTCAAACCGCCGGACGAAATGACATTGGTCGGCACGGTGACGATTGCGGTTCGCGCATTGATCGTGCCTTTGGCCGTGACCACCGAAACGCCGCCGCGGGTGTCGATCGCGGTGGCCGGCGTCGACAATTGCACCGTGAGCCCCCGGGCCAGCGATGCGAGGATGGCGCCGAGGCCTTGCTTGCCGAATGCCGCGGTCTTGCGCTCGACGGCCTTGCCGAAATCGAAGGACGAGACCTGCGTCAAATCCTTCGCGCAATTATAGGGGCCGAGCACGAATTCAACGGTCGGCTTCCAGTCGCCGAGATCGTTGGGCATCGCCCGTTCGCAGGGCGCGTCTGCCTTGCGCCCGAGTTCGTCGATCGCGCGTGTCGCGCGGACCTGCGCCGACAAAAAATCCTCGAGCTCGCCTTCGCGGGCGAAGCGGCGGCCGACGCGCACCTTCTGGCTGCGCGGCGCCGGATAAATGTCGCCGCGGTTGGGCGCGAGCTTGGTCAGCGGATTGGTGTCGGGCAGATAGAGCCAATGCGCGCCGCGATCGTAAGGCACGCCGAAGGTCTTGGTGTCGGTGATGCAGCGGCCGCCGACATGGTCGGTGGCTTCGATCAGAACATAGCGGCGTCCGGCGGCGGCGATCTTGCGCGCGGCGGCGATGCCGGCGGTGCCGGCGCCGACAATGATGACGTCGGTGCCCGAGGCCGGCGCGGTTGCGGCGAATACAGGTTTGCCTATCGGCAGTAGTTTTTGCGCTGCGAACGCCCCCGAAGCGGCAAGGACGGAACGACGGCTGATTTGTGCGACAGAGTTGCCCGGCATGGTTTCCAAAACGCTTATGCGTGCGCCGCACATTGCCCGAACTGCCGCAAGCGCGCAATTCCGGCGCGGCCCCCGTGAACGAAATCGCAACGGAGTTCGAATAAATTGCGACAACAAAAGGTGCGGCCAAACCGCACCCCAGCGTGATCCGGAAAAGTGGGCACCGCTTTTTTGAAAAAATCATGGGCAAATACGAATGATCCGGAAAAGTGGGCGCTGGTTTTCCGAAAAGATCATGCGCAAAAATGGCTGGGAGGCCACACCATGAGCATGATGCTCGATGGTATCGCGCGGGTGATCGCCCGCTATTTGCAGAAGCCCATTCCGGGCTACGAGCCCTTTACGCCGAGCGATTCCGAAGCGCTGCGCCAATCGCTGCTGCCGGGCGACGTGCTGCTCATCGAAGGCAACAACAACGTCTCCGGCGTCATCAAATATTTCACGCAATCGACCTGGTCGCATTCCGCACTCTACGTCGGTCCGCTCGTCGGCCGCTTCGGTGAAGACGGCGAGCCGCATGTATTGATCGAGGCTAATCTCGGCGAAGGCGTCGTCGCGGCGCCGCTCTCAAAATACACGCAGTTTCACACCCGCATCTACCGGCCGGTCGGCCTGCTCGAGGAGGATTGCGCCGCGGTTTGCGCCTATGCGGTCGAGCGCATCGGCCTTGCCTACGATCTGAAAAACATCATCGACCTGATGCGCTATCTGTTTCCGCTGCCGGTGCCGCAGCGCTGGCGGCGGCGCCTGATCTCGCTCGGCTCGGGCGATCCGACGCGGCTGATCTGCTCGGCGCTGATCGCGGATGCCTTCACCTCGGTGCGCTATCCGATCCTGCCCAAGATCAAGCTCGCCGGCAGCCTCGCCCGCGAAGAGATTCTGGAGATCCGCCATTCCTCGCTGTATTGCCCGCGCGATTTCGACATTTCGCCCTATTTCAACGTGGTGAAGCCAACTGTTGTCCGCGGCTTCGATTATAAGCGCCTGCAATGGGCCGATCAGGCGCGCGGCAGCGACGACGACTCGCGCATTCCGCTGGTGCCGGAGGCCGTACAGGACGAAGTCGAAGCGATGGTGGCGTAAGGGGCCGCCAGCCTTTCCATGAGATTTGGATTCCACGCCGCCTTGTAGTTTTCACGCGCCGTCGCTACCTCTCCCCGCACGGAAGAGGGCTTTATGATCGACGACGTCATCAACTCCATCACCCAGATGTTCTCGCCACCGCTACGCGCGATCTTGTGGCGCTCGATCCTATTGGCGCTGGCGCTGATCGTCGTCGGCGGTATCGGGCTGGAGCGGGTGATCGTCTGGCTGCTCGGCGCCGGCGGCGAGCACGTGGAAACGAGCCTCGGCCCGCACGCGCATGCGCCGGTTACGGCGCTGGCCTGGATCCTGACTTTTGCCGCGGGCCTCGGTATCGTCGTCGGCAGCGTGATGCTGATGCCGGCGGTGACCGCTCTGGTCGGCAGCTTCTTCGCTGACCGTATCGGCGAACAGGTCGAGCGCGAATATTTCCCGGCCGATCCGCCCGGGACGGCGCTGCCGCTGACGCTCGCGCTGTGGGAAGGTTTCAAGACTGCGCTGATGGCGCTTGGCATCTATCTCGTCGCCGTGCCGTTTCTGCTGTTTGCCGGCTTCGGTGTGGTGATCTTCTTTCTCGCCACCGCTTATATTCTCGGCCGCGAATATTTCGAGCTCGCCGCGATGCGCTTTCGCCCGCCGGCCGAGGCGAAGCTGTTGCGCAAGCGCAATGCGGCGCTGGTCTATGTCGGCGGCCTCTTCATCACCGCCTTCGTCTCGATCCCGATCGTGAACCTCGCCACGCCGATCTTCGCCATGGCGCTGATGGTGCATATGCACAAGCGCGTCAGCGCGAAGGCACTCGTTCGCAACGCCGCATGATCCAGCCATATTTAAACAAAACGCCGCGGAAAAAACACCGATCAAAATAGGTGTTTGTACGCGGTCCCTGCCGGCCGCGAGCCTATTTGCTCGAAAACGAATCAATTTGAGACTGATGAGCGGCTCTCGCACGGCCCTTCGCTCACAATGAAACAAATGGAGCTTTGTGATTGGCGTGGATATCGTGCCTGGCCTGCGTGTTGTGACTCAAGGCTTGGCTTAAGGTGCGGTCCAAATCTTAGACAGGAGCCTGCCGTGTTTGGTTCCACATCTCGCTCTTTCCGCGTCGCGCTCTTTGTTTGTTGGCGTTCTGATCGCGGCCTTGAGTTTCGTGCTGTCAGCACAGGCCTGCACGGGTATCCGCCTCGTTGCCAAGGACGGCGGCGTCGTCGCGGCGCGCACCTTGGAGTTCGGCGTCGACCTGCACTCCAATGTGCTGGTGGTTCCGGCCGGCACCGCGCTCGCCGGCACGCTGCCGGATGGCGGCAAGGGCATCAGCTACACGACCAAACACGGTTTCCTCGGCGCCAACGCCGAAGGGTTCACCGCGATCGTCGACGGCATCAACGATCAGGGCCTCTATGTCGGCCTGTTCTATTTCCCGGACTATGCGACCTACCCAGACAGACGCGACCAAGGACAACGCCACTCGCGCCATGGCGCCTTACGAATACGCCAACTGGCTGTTGGGCAATTTCGCCAACGTCGATGAAGTGAAAGCCAATTTCAACAAGGTCGTGCTGGTGCCGGTCGTCATCGATGCGATCAAACAGGTGCCTCCCGTGCATTTCGTCGTGCACGATCGCAGCGGCAAGTCGGTCGTGATCGAGCCGTTGGACAAGACGCTCAAGATCTTCGACAACCCGCTCGGCGTCGTGACCAATTCGCCGAACTTCGAATGGCACATGACCAATCTGCGCAATTACGTGAATCTCAGCGCCACCAACGTTCCGCCGCTCGCCCTCGGCGGCGTCACGCTGGCGCAGTTCGGCCAGGGCTCGGGTCTGCGCGGCTTGCCGGGCGATTTCACGCCGCCGTCGCGCTTCGTGCGCGCGGTCGCCTTTTCGCAGTCTGCGGTGCAATCCGATACGGCGGCGCAGGCCGTATTGCAGGCGTTCCACATCCTCAACAATTTCGACATTCCCTACGGCGCGGTCCGTGACGTCGAGGGCGGCCAAATGCACGCCGAATACACCACCTGGACCAGCGCTTCCGACCTGAAGAACCTGCGCTGGTATTTTCGGACCTATGGCGATCAGTCGATCCACAGCGTCGATCTGCCGAAGGCGCTCGCCGCGGCGCAGGGCAAGATCAAGGTGATCAAGATGGAATCGCAGCAGCCGATCGACGACGTCTCAACCGATTTCTGATGCTGTAACGGTGGGAGCTGTCGCGGTCGCGCTACGTCAGCCCCACACCTCGTTCGCAAGCTCGATAACCATCCGAAGCTTCGCCCATTGCTCATCCTCGGCGAGCACGTTGCCTTCTTCGGTGGAGGCAAAGCCGCATTGCGGCGAGAGCGCGAGCTGATCGAGGCTGGCGAATTTCGTCGCTTCCTCGATGCGGCGCTTGACGTCGTCTTTCTTTTCCAGCGTGCCGGACTTGGTGGTGATCAGCCCGAGCACCACAATCTTGTTGCTCCCACTTGCAGTAGCTTTGGGCAGGAAGCGCAGCGGCTCGAAACCACCGGCGCGCGTGGTGTCGTATTCGAGGAAATAGCCGTCGTAGTTCAGTTTCCCGAGCATGACCTCGGCGACCGGCTCGTAGCCGCCCTCCGAAATCCAGGTCGAGCGGAAATTGCCGCGGCAGACATGCGTGGTGATCACCATGTCGGAAGGCTTGCCTTCGAGCGCCATGTTGATGACGCGGGCATAATCCTGCTGCAGCCGGTCGGCGTTGAGCCCGCGGTCGCGCGCTTTCTTCAGCTCGGCCTGCGAGCACAGATAAGCCCAGGCCGTGTCGTCGAATTGCAGATAACGGCAGCCGGCATCGTAGAAGCCCTTGATCGCCTGCTTATAAGCCATCGCCAGATCGTCGAAGATGGCGTCGCGATCGGCGTAGATCTTAGTCATGATCGCGTTCGGCTCGAGCCGGAAATGCATCGTCGCCGGGCTCGGGATGCACATTTTTGGCGTCACACGCGTATGCGCCTTGAGAAACTTGAAGTGCTCGAGCATGGGGTGATTGGAGAAGCCGAGCCTGCCGGTGATGCGCGGCGTCAGATGGCGCGTCTGCACGCCCTGGAACTGGATGCCGTGATCAATCTCCTGGATTTCGACGCCGTCGAGCGCGCCGTAGAAATCGAAGTGCCACCACGAGCGGCGGAATTCGCCGTCGGTCGCGACCTTCAAGCCGACCTCTTCCTGCTTCTTGATCATCTTCTCGATCTCGCGGTCTTCGACGTCTTTGAGCTGCGCCGCGGTGATCTCGCCTTTCTCCCGCTTGGCGCGCGCCTCTTTCAACGGTGCGGTGCGCAACAGGCTGCCGACCACGTCGGCACGGAACGGCGGCTTGGTTCTCGTCGTCATCGGGGCGATCCTCCGCAAGAATTATTGGCGTCTCTTTTGAGCATGATCTTGTCCGAAAACCCCGGCTTCCACTTTTCGGGATCATGCTCTTTACCAAGCCGCCGCCGCGGCTTTCGTCAACTGGCAAATCGTCGGCGCAAACGCGCGGTTGGGCGATGGCCCAAGCGGGGGGCTGAGAAAACTCACACTTCGATCGTGACTTTTCCATCCACGACCTCGACTGGATAGGTCTTGATCGGCACCATGCAGGGCGGCAACACCACTTCGCCGGTGCGGATATTGAACTGGCCGTTGTGGAAGTTGCATTCGACGATGTCGTCTTCGATATAGCCTTCCGATAGCGAGCCCGGCCCATGGGTGCAGGTGTCGTCGGTGACGAAGAACTCGCCATCAACGTTGAAGACCGCAAGCACCAGGTCGTCGATCTCGACCTTGAGCGCGGAGCCGGGGGCGACATCGCCGGTGCTGCAAAGATCGATACGTTTCGCGGACATAATAGGCAGTCTCGTTTGTGGGTTTGCCGTGGGAGGGAGGGCCGTTTTATACAGGACGGGCGGGAGAATGGAATGGTTTTGGCGAACCCCATTATGTGCCCGGCGCATAGGCGTTTCGGCCGATATTTCGCCCGTTAGGAGCTAGGATCATGGAGACTGAATCGGCCCGGATGGCCTCGGCCGCGCAGGCCAAATTCCGCATCGCGGCGCCCAATTCCAGGCCGCGCGCCGTCAAGGTGATCGCGCTCGATCCGCCGGCCGAGCGGGTGGTCAAGGAGCTGGCGCAGGCGCCATGGCAGGGGGCGACCTTTCTCACCGCGACGGCCTTTTCGGGCGCGCCGCAGCAAGGCCAGCCGTTTTCGATGACCGGCTGGCTCAACGATCTTGCCGGCCGCACCAAGGATCTGGTCGACGAGGTCAATAGCGCCGATCTCGTCGTCATGGTGGCGACCGCGGGGCAGAACGCCGCGGCGGCGGCGATCATCAGCGAGGCCTGCAGCGTCAAGCACGTGATGACCACGGCGCTGATCCTCGGCAGCGCGACGTCGAGCGACGACACCATGTCGAAGATGCTGGCGCAGCTGCGCCCGCACGCCATGATGCTGGTGATCGCCAGCGCCGACGAATACATCAAGGACATGCTGACGGCGCTGCGCGCCTAGAGCATGATCCGGAAAAGTGGGAACCGGTTTTCCGAGAAGATCATGCTCAAACAAAAAGCATGATCCGGAAAAGTGGGAACCGGTTTTCCGAAAAAGATCATGCCCCAAAAAGAGAGTTGCAATGAAGTTTACCGGTGAAGTGACGGTGAAAGTGCCGCGCGCGGAGGTCTACAAGGCGATGCGCGACGCGCGGATGCTGGCGTCCTGCGTCGACGGCGTGCGCGACCTGCAGGAGACCTCGCCCGACCATTACGCGGCGGTGTTCGAGACCAAGGTCGCCTATATGAAATTCAGCTTCAAAGTGGCGGTCGAAGTCACGCGCGCCGAAGAGCCGAACCTCATCGAGGCCAAGGTCGAAGGCACGCCGCTCGGCATTGTCGGCCGCCTCACCGCGACCTCGGCGACCCGGCTCTCGGATGCCGGTGACGGCACCAAGATCGATTATGAGGTGGAGGCGGCGCTGACCGGCAAGCTCGGCAGCTTCGGCCAGCCGGTGCTGCGCTCCAAGGCTAAGGACATGGAACGGCAGTTCGCCGCGCGGCTCGAAGCGGCTTTTGCCGCGCCGGCCGCTTCGTGACCTGACAGATTGTTTCCGCTAGACTTTGCTGTGAGGTGAGGCGAGGGCGTTGCAGCAAAAGCCGCCGAGGCAGGATCAACCTGCGCTCGCTAGAGCATGATCCGGAAAAGTGGCAAACCGGTTTTCCGAAAAGATCATGCTCAAAAAATAGTTAGGTAGGGATGGGGGAGGTCGAAATGGCCCAGATGACGGATGTTTCCACGAGCGCGCCCGGCGCCGAAGTGCCCTGGTACAAGTCGCTCACCGGTAACCAATGGCGCATGCTGTTCGCCGCCAATCTCGGCTGGCTGTTCGACGGTTATGAGACCTATGCGCTCATTCTCACCGTCGGCCCGGCAATGCACTCGCTGCTTGATCCGTCGCAATATGCGCAGATTCCGTCTTTCGCCGGCA
>JBAUCK010000032.1:0-1884 GCA_049677525.1 Xanthobacteraceae bacterium | reverse complement strand
CCGTGATCAATCAGCTCAGCCTGAGCGATCTCAGTAATCCGGTCGACCTGATTTGGGTAACCGCCATTGTCGCGGCCGTGATCTATCTCGCCGGCTGGATTGTCGGAACCGCGTCGGGATGGATCGCACATTTCGCGGGCTGCACCAAAGCGTCGCCTCCGCCCCCCAGTTGGCGCGATCTCGTCGACCTTACCGCCTGCGGCGGGTCCGGTCTGATCTATGGCGCGCTCATAGGTCTTGGCGCCGGCCTCTATGCGCTCCTTCAACCCTACAAAGCCGATCCTTCAGGGCCGTCGGACGATGTCCGATGTTTGTTGTTGCCAATCACCTTTGGCGTGCCGTGGGTATTGCTCTCCCAGCTCATGGCGGAAATCATCTTTGTCGGCTCGGTGAGCTACGAGCGCAATTCCGATCCTGATCGCGAGTGGCTAGGCCGCGCCGCCGGCTGGTTCGCCGCGACATCAGTTGTCTGGGCGGTTGGCGCATTTCTGGTTTTTGCGGGCGCACTGCTCGTACAAATCGCCCACAGCAACGCTCATGCCTATGTCGCCGCCTCCGGAGGCATCATCACCGTCGTTTCCGGCATCGTCACGGCGCTGCTCGGCAGCAGTGCCAAGACGGTGGCGAAGACCGGCAGCAAAAGCAGCCGCACAGCTTTAGTCTACAACATCGTGTTGGCGGTGACCGGCCCGATCTTCGTTGCCGGATCGATCATCGGGCTTTCAATCGGTTTCGACGCAGCATTATTTGACGATTCTTTGATCCAGCGATTGCAAGCCAGCAAGGACGCGGTCTCCCTTTGGCCGACTCTGGAGTGGCTGTTGATCGGTTCGGGCGTGATCGTCGTGATCGCGCTGGTCGCCTCTTATTGCGTCAATATCAACCGCTTCTCCTTGCATGCGCTCTATCGCAACCGGCTGATCCGCGCTTATCTCGGCGCCTCGTGTCCAGTGCGTCATCCCGACCCGTTCACCGGCTTCGATGGCGACGACAATATTCGCGTCCACGAGCTATGGTCGAAAAAGCCGGAAGACAACAAACATCGGCTGATTTCACGTCATCAATATTGCGCTCAATGTGGTGTCGACTAAACGTCTGGCCTGGCAAGAGCGCAAAGCGGAATCGTTCACCGTCGATCCATTGCATTGCGGCAGCGCCTATATCGGATTTCGCCCGAGCGACAAATATGGCGACGGTCCGGATAAGCATAAAAAAGTCAAATGCGACGACAGCAAAAAGGCAACGACCAAAAACGCTGAAGCCGAGCAGCCCACGACAGACTACGACAAACAGCGCAAATGGGGCATCGCGCTCGGCACGGCGATGGCGATTTCAGGCGTCGCAGTCAGCCCGAATATGGGATATCACTCCTCGCCGTCGATTTCGCTGTTGCTGGCGCTGTTCAATGTGCGGCTCGGCTGGTGGCTCGGCAATCCCGGCAAGAACGGCTGCGAGACCTACCAAACCGAAGGTCCGAAATGGGCGGCCAAACCGTTATTCTATGAGGCATTCGGCCAGACCACCGATGAAAGCCGCTACGTCTATTTGTCCGATGGCGGCCACTTCGAAAATCTCGGGCTTTACGAAATGGTGCGGCGGCGCTGCCGCTTCATTGTGGTGATCGATGCCGGCTGCGACCCTAATTTCGCCTTCGAAGACCTCGGCGATGCGGTGCGAAAAAAACTATATCGACCTCGGCATCAGGATCGTCTTCGACGGCCTGGACAAGTTGAGCAACCGTTCGGCCAACGCCGCTATAGATATTCCGTATCACGCCATCGGCATCATCGACTACCGGAGCGCCGACGGCGCCGAGTGCACCAATGGACACGTGCTCTATATCAAGCCGGCCTATCACGGCACCGAAGGCGCCGGGATTGTCAG
>JBAUCK010000031.1:0-9332 GCA_049677525.1 Xanthobacteraceae bacterium | reverse complement strand
CCGGTCCGCTTATTGCTAAAGACAAGCCGGCTCAAGCACCTTCCGTCGCGGTCGGCCCACAGTACGATTCGACTCACGTTTACGTCGCGCCTGCGGACTTGGACACATTTACCTCAAGTTTGGTTTCGACTTTTGGTGGCACCAAGTCTCAGCCTGCGACCTTTTCTGTGACGCCCACGCCCAGCGAGACAACGTTTGTATTTGTTTTCACGCCGGTCGGCACCTTTTCGGTGTTCGGCTTCAAGACGCCGATCCCCTATCCCTTCGGCCTGGAGCGCACAGGCTATCTCGTGACAGATATGGATTCTGCCGTCCGGTCGGCCAAGGCCCATGACGCGGATATCGTCGTGGCGCCTTTTCCCGATCCCATCGGCCGAGACGTCATCATCGCATGGCCTGGCGGCGTCCATATGCAACTCTATTGGCACACGACTGCGCCTAACTACGCGAAGCTTCAAACCGTTCCCGAAAACCGGGTTTACGTGTCTATCGACCGTGCTGACGCTTTCGTTCGCGACTTTGTGGCTTTCTCAGGCGGCAAGATCGTTTCCGATGATGGACATGCGCCTGGCGTCGAGATCGGCAGGCCGAACGATACTTATCGCCGCGTGCGGATCGAGTCCGGGTTCGGCAAAGTAACCGTTTTGGCCACGGACGGACATCTTCCTTATCCGTACGGACGCGAAATAACGGGCTACGAGGTTGCCAATCTTTCAGATACTCTAGCCAAGGCAAAGGCGTCGGGTGCCACGGTCCTGGTCGACCCGTATACCGCGGACGGACGCCAGGCGACGCTGGTCGCGTTCCCTGGAGGTTACATCGCCGAGATTCATTCCTCGAGCAAATAGACCAATATCGGGGCCGCGTAGTTATGCGACACCGTGTGACACGAGTGAGTTCGGATCACGAGGCTCGGTGGACGCTAGCGTCGTTCAGCCGGGTTGTTGCGACACCCTTACTCGATCACCTCGTCGGCGGTGGCAAGCAGGGTCTGTGGCACGGTGAGACCGAGTGTCTTGGCCGTCGTGACGTTGATTACTAGATCGAACTTTGTTGGCTGCTCGACCGGCAGATCGATGGGTTTGGCGCCGTTGAGGATTTTGTCTATCTGGCTTGCGGCATGCTGGAACTCATTCGGGAGGCTTGGCGCGTATCCCATAAGACCCCCGAGTTTCGGAAACTCAACAAAATTGGCTACTGCCGGCAGTCGGTTTGACGTAACGAGGTCCACCATTTGCCTGAGGTGAATGAAGAAGAGCGGGTCTGCGATAAAAAGAACGCCGTCGTCTCGTTCCCCGGCTATCGCGGCGAAGGTACTGTTGAGTTCGGTCGGCGCTCGCACCTCAAGCGGGCGAACTTGAAACGATAATGCTCGGGCGGTGGCATTAATGGCCAACAGCGCAGGCTCGTGCGATGAATTCGTTGGATTCCACAGAACGGCCAGTTTAGACAGCGAGGGAACCACCTCCTTGAGCAGTTCAACATGTTTGACGCTCATCTCGGGTAGCATTCGTGTCGTCCCTGTCAGGTTCCCACCTGGACGCGCGAGGCTGGCTACGACCCGACTCGCAACAGGATCGCCCATCGCCACAAAGACGATCGGGATTGTTTGAGTCGCACTCTTGGCCGCCAGCGTGGCCTGCGGAGCCAGCGTTAGGATGACGTCAACCCGAAGGCGGACGAGTTCGAGGGCCAAGGCGGGCAGTTGGTCGAGCTTCCCCTCCGCCCATCGAAACTCAAAACTGATGTTTTGGCCTTCAACGTAGCCAAAGCCTCTCAACGCTTGGCGCATGAGCTCAAACGTTGCAGATGGGTTGGGCCATAACACCCCGATCCGTGGGATTTTCTTCGCTGGCTGCGCGCGCGTTGAACCCGACCATGCGACGGTTGCGCCACCGAGAAGCGTGATAAAATCCCGTCTCCGCATCGCATCGAATCCCAGGGCTGGGTGCGGTCGAAATTGCTAGGGAATATTATCAAACTTCCCGCAAATGTATGCAGGGCAAATCGGAGACACCACACCCAATAGCTAGCCCCCGCGCGTAACTTCGCAGGCTTCCACCACCTTCACCATACCATCAATCTCCCAAAGCCCCCTGAGACTCCGGCGGGCGTTAGTTGCAGCGTTGAAGATGCGGTAGCGGGCCGCTTCTTGCCGCGCCTCCCGGTCTTTGTCGGCCTTCGTCCTGTCGTCGCTCACTTGGGTGGCGCTATCGACGGAAATCGTTGGATCGTAAGATTATTGGTCGATCACCGTCGGCCTGCGCATCGGAGAATTTGCATGATGCTTGCCGTTCGATGACTTCGCGCAGCCGCATGAACTGGTCTACGCGCTGCTCCGGCTTCAGACTACGCCCGTTTTCCAGGTCGTCCATCGCAGCGGTGCTGATGGCGCAAGGAATTACTCTGCCCTGAGCGATCATCGTGAACTCAACGACCATCCGATTGAAATCGTAGCCGTGCACCTCACCTCGCTCCAGTGGCATCAGCGGTGCAGAATGTATTGCAGCAAGCCGAGGCATTATCGGCGGAATGGGCGGCCTAGAGGCGGCCGGGCAGTCCGGCTTGAGATTGCGTAACCATTTGTCCAGGGCTCGGGCGAGCTTTTTCGTTTGGTTGGCACCAAGCTCACGGAGAGGTTGTCGGCGATCTCCTTGGGCTTGCCGATCAATGCGCCTGGCCACCCGCTTGTATACCCGAAAGTATACCCCAAGCCTCTTATTGGGCAGCCGTAAGTCAGGGTTTTTTCCGGTAACCTTTTGATTTTGCTTGGCGGTCCCGACAGGACTCGAACCTGTGACCTTCGGTTTAGGAAACCGCTGCTCTATCCGGCTGAGCTACGGGACCGCGAAGATGCCTCTAGCTCCTTTTTGCGTGAGCGCGTTCGCGCGTCAATTCGGCAATACCGATTGCCGGGAGCGGCGGCGCCTCTTGCGGCAACTTAAGCTCTTTCCGCGCCTAAAAGCCCTTTGAATGGCATGAACAATTAATCCATTGGCACATGACCTGCCGCAGCGTTGCCGCATTGCGGCCGTTCACTTGACGGCGATGATGGGGTGGTGGAACGGCATTTTAGGCGCTGCGGTTGCAGCGACGTGTGGGTATTGTTGCGGGTGCTGCTGCGCGCTGGCGCAGGACAGCGGGTCCAAGATCGTCTGCGGCGGTGAGACAGTCGTAAATGCCACGGTCAGCCGCATCATTGACGGCCGCACTTTTGTTCTCAATGACGGACGTGAAGTCCGCCTCGCCGCCATCGAAGTGCCGCCGCTGCCCTCGCCCGGACAATCGCTTCCCGCACCGGACAAATCCGGACAGGTAGCTGCCTCGGAACGTGATGCTGCCGAACATGAGGGCAAAACGGCCAAAGACGCCCTCGATGCGCTGATCGGCGGCGACCAGGTGGTGCTGCGGCAGGCCGACATCAGCCTCCCCAACAATCTGGATCGCTACGGCCGCATCGTCGCTTGTGCCTATGCGCAGCGCGACGGCGAGGAACTGTTTGCGCAAGGCGCATTGCTGGAGTCCGGCTTTGCCCGGGTGGCCGACCGGATCGGGAACAAGGGTTGCGCCGCGGAACTACTGGCCGGCGAAAATACCGTTCTCGGACCGCCAAGCTTGGCCTCTGGGGCGATCCGTATTATGACGTGCTCAACGCCGATGCCCCTGTGGATGTGCTGGCGCAGCGAGGCCGTTTCGCGCTGGTCGAGGGCCAGGTGGTGTCCGTGCGTGAAAGCGGGGCCACGATCTATATGAATTTCGGGCGGCAGTGGTCCGAGAGCTTTGCAGTTACGATCTCGAAGCGAAACGAGCGTAACTTTACCGCGGCGGGTCTTGATTTGAAGAGTCTGGCCGGCCGTCAAGTCCGGGTCCGCGGCTTTGTCGAGGCCCGCGGCGCCGACGGCAATGTCCCCTGGATGGAGGCGGCGCGGCCGGAGCAGATCGAAGTGGCGGATCAGAACTGACATTGCGTTGCGCGATCGGGGGCGACCGGCGGAACGCAAAGACGAGCGCAAGGAAAAGGGCGCAAGGAACTGGCGCAGGAACTTTGGCAAGCGCAGTGAAGCGGGGACTAAAAGCAGGCTTCCGGTTCGGGCACATAAGCGTCGCTGTGGCGGCGCTGCTGCTTGCCGCCTGCACGGCATCGACGCCGCCGGTCTCGCCGCAGGCGGCGGGGGACACGCCAGCCAAACAAGCCGATTCCACCATGCCGCCCGCGGTGCTGCGTGAGCATCAGCGGATCCTTGCGACCTATGGGGGCGTCTATAACGACCCGCGGCTGCAAGCGATGATCGAGCAGACCGTCGAGCGCCTGGTCGCGGCCTCCGAACGTCCCGACCTGCACTACAAAGTCACGATGCTCAACTCCCCGTCGGTCAACGCCTTTGCGCTGCCGACCGGCCAGCTTTATGTCACGCGCGGCCTGATCGCGCTCGCCAATGACGATTCCGAGCTTGCCTCGGTGCTGGCGCACGAAATGGGCCACGTCATCGCGCGCCACGCCGAGATCCGCGAGGAGCAGGCGCGCCAGGCCGACCTCGTCAGCCGCGTCGTGACCGATGTCGTCACCGATCCGGAAGCCGGCGCTTTGGCGCTGGCCAAATCCAAGCTCGCGCTGGCGAGCTTTTCGCGGTCGCAGGAATTCGAGGCCGATGCGATTGGTGTCGGCATCGCCGCGCGCGCCGGTTACGATCCTTACGGCGCGGTGCGTTTCCTCTCCGCGATGGAGCACAATTCCGATCTCAAGCCGGAACAGACCGCCGCGATCAACCCGGCCGCGCCCGACTTTCTGTCCTCGCATCCGGCGACGCCCGAGCGCATCACCAATGCGCTCGCCAATGCCCGGCAGTACCGGGCACCGGCCACCGAGGACGGCGACGATTTTGCCAAAGCCAAGACGACCTATCTCGCCGACATCGACGGCATCGTTTATGGCGAGGATCCGAGCGAAGGCTTTGTCCGCGGCCGGCGTTTCCTGCATCCGAAGCTCGGTTTCACCTTCACCGCGCCGGATGGATTTGCGCTCGACAACACGGCGCAAGCCGTGCTCGGCATCAAGCATGGCGGCGGCGAGGCGCTGCGGCTAGATGTCGTGCGCGTGCCGGCGGAGCAGACACTCGCGGAATATCTGACGTCCGGCTGGATCGAGAATATCGACCCGGCGACCGTCGAGGACATCACCGTCAACGGCTTTCCCGGCGCCACGGCGGCGGCCAAGGGCGACCAGTGGGATTTTCGCCTCTATGCGCTTCGCTTCGGCAGCGACGTCTACCGTTTCATCTTCGCCACCAAACACCGCACGCCCGACAGCGACCGCGCCTTTCGCGAATCGATCGGCACGTTCCGCCGCATGAGCCTCGCCGAAATCGAGGAGGCGAAGCCGCTTCGCCTGCAGATCGTAACCGTGAGGCCGAACGACACGGTGGAAAAGCTCGCGGGCAAAATGGCGGTCGCCGACCACGCCGTCGAGCGCTTCCGGACCCTGAACGGGCTCGATCCGGGCGACCGGCTGAAGTCGGGCAGTCAGGTAAAAGTTGTTGTCGAATAATGGCTTATGGCTCGCCACGGTAGTTGACTGTTGTCGCACCGCGCCATCCGCTATGATACTTTGGGTTGTCCGTAACGGCCAGGCATGGCGGTCAAGACCGTCATGCCAAAAGAGGCCGAGAGGGCTGTGGGGGAATACCAATGTGGATGTTAAAACGGGCGGAGCCCGTCTTGGTGGCGTTTGTTATCGTATCGATTGCGACTGCGGTGCTCTGCCTGCTTAAGCACGGTCCCGGCAGCGTTCAGCATCCGGTTTTCTTTTATCTGTTGCCCGTCACGTTCGTCGCGATTCTCTACGGCAACTGGCCCGCGGTTCTGGGGGTTGTCGTCGCAACCGCGTGCGCCGACTATTTTCTTTACGAGCCGCTCTATTCAATGGACATCGTCACCTGGGACGAATTCGGCGATCTGTCCTGCTTTGCGCTACTGGCGCTGCTCGGCGCCAAATGCGCCAGCGAGATCTTTCGTCCGAGAAAGATTCCGCCGAAATCGCGCTATGGAGCGTGATCTTTCGGAACACGATACCTGATCGATATCAGAACTGCGACGCCAGCTGATCAAGCCCCATGACATGGGCGAGATTGCGCACTTCATCTTTTTGCTCGGAATTGAAACTTAGGATCAACGGGACGGCCGCCGACTTGAGGCCTTGCACCGCGTTCGGATCGATGGCGGCCGCCTGCGTCTCGCCGCTTACCGGAGCGCCGCGTCCGCGCGCTTGCTGCGCCCGCGCATAGGCGATGTTGCGCAACGCGGCTTCGACCGCAGGCCACATCTGCTCCTGGTCCGGTGTCAGATGCAGCCGTTCCTTGATGCTTGCGATCTGCGTGTCGTTGAGCATGTAGCCCGCCCGGTCGTTGACGGGGCGATGCGGCGCCGCCGCGACCTTAGGCGCCGGCACGGGTTGCGCCGCCGCGGGACCGGATTTCTGCGCCGGCATTTGCGGTGGCAGCGGCAACGACACGGCAGGCCTCATGGTTGGCCGCGTATCCGGCTGCGACGATGCGGCCTGCGATGGCGCGCTCATCTCCGATGCCGGCAAGGTGTCTTCCGCCGACGCGGTCTGGAACGTCGCTTGCGACGTTGTATCCAGGCCGGCTTGCGGCACCATCGGCTGCGGGCTGAACATCGCGAATTCCGCCTTGCGCACATCCGTCGAGGTGCCGGTGACAGCCGCGGATCGCGGCGCGTGCAGCTTCATCGCGGCTATGCGCAGGAGCGATCCGGTCGCCAGCGTGGCGTCTTTCCATTCCAGCGGAAAACGCAGCGCGACAGATTCGGCTGCTGAGAGATCGGTCAGATCGGTGCCGCGGAACGCCGCGATATGCGCGTTGCCGAGCAAATAGCCGACACAGCCGGCCAACAATATTGGAACCACCCCAGCGCGCTTCTGCGCCTCTTTTCGCCGCATGATCGGCGCCTCTCCCCGGTCCACCTTTGATTATTATGTCCTTTCAAATGAAGCTTAATTTGGGACTAACCGGTGAAATTTTGCCGGCAGGGCGGCAGGACGGATCGGGGTAGGTAACCGCGTGTGACCCGCCCTGTCCCATAATCAAAGCAACAAAAAAGGCCCGGCATTGCTGCCGGGCCTTTGATTCTAACGCGGAAATTCCAGGCTTACGCCGCCTCTTCCTCGACAACGGCCTCATCGTCCGTGGCCTCGGGCTTCGGACCACGGCGCGGTCCCTTGGCGAGCGCGGCTTCGATCTCTTTGATCGCCTCGGTCTCGGTGAGGCGCTGGACGACAGCGACCTCGCGCGACAGCCGGTCAAGCGCCGCCTCATAGAGCTGGCGCTCGGAATACGACTGCTCCGGCTGCGATTCCGACCGGAAGAGATCGCGCACGACCTCAGCGATCGCCACGATGTCGCCGGAATTGATCTTCGCCTCATACTCCTGAGCGCGGCGCGACCACATCGTGCGCTTGATCCGCGCGCGGCCCTTGAGCGTCTCCAGCGCCTTCTTGACCATCGGCGTCTCGGCAAGCTTACGCATGCCGACCGAGGCGACCTTCGACGTCGGCACCCGCAGCGTCATCTTGTCCTTGACGAAATTGATGACGAACAGTTCCAGCCGGGCGCCCGCGACCTCTTGCTCCTCGATCGCTACGATCTGACCCACGCCGTGAGCCGGATAAACGATGAATTCCTGAACCTTGAAGCCTTGTCGTTGAGTAGTCTTCTTCGCATTCATTCCCAAAGATGCTCCTTCCGCCTCGGGCTTGGGCCGCTGGGCGGGCTTGGCCACGCTGACCCTGGACCGGGCCGCAGTTCGCGTGGGCCGTGATGGCCTCCGGCTCGCGCGGGAGGCTGGTTTGGTTGTCTTCCGGCTCATACCGGCCGCACTTTTCTTTGAACGACGACGAGTTTTCTCTGCCACTGCTCTCGCGTGGATATCACGCCTCTATTGACAGTTCCTCGAAAGTCCCCCGAAAAAGGATGCTCCCAAACAGGGGAACGGCGTCTCGGGGGGGTTATTTGTTATGTTATGCCCTCATAGCACATTTTCAGCCAAAATCAAAGTCTTAACGCGTCGCTAAAGCGTCGCGACCGGCCGGCTTCCGTCAATTCGTTAACAATGGTTAATATCGGCAACCAATACGAGTATCAGTCGCCCGCACCAGGATTAGGCGAAAACTGTTCCTCGAATTTATTGGGCTTGCCCTCCCACTCCTTGGCGTCGGCCGGAGGGGCTTTTTTGGCCGTAATATTGGGCCAGAGCTTTGCGTATTCCGCGTTTACGCCCAACCACTTCTCGACACCGGGCTCGGTATCCGGCTTGATCGCCTCGACCGGGCATTCGGGCTCACAGACCCCACAATCGATGCACTCGTCGGGATGGATGACCAGCATGTTTTCGCCCTCGTAGAAACAGTCGACGGGGCAGACTTCCACGCAGTCCATGTATTTGCATTTGATGCAATTGTCGTTGACGATATAGGTCATCTGGACACTCTGAACGGGCTTTTTTGGAGCCTTGCTCCTATCGCACGGGTCCGGTGCACGCAAGCAGGCGCGGCCAGGAAGCCGACCGGGCACGACCCAGAAGCGAAGGCTGAGGCGACCCCACCGCTATTCGAGGCTTTCATATAGGGCGGCGCCGCTGCCGCCGGCACCCCGACGCTCGACGAATCCCGTCACTTTGAGCACCCGCACGCCCTGATCCAATGCCAACGTGATCACGTCGCCAGCGCGCACCATACGGCCCGGCGCATCGATTCGCGCGCCGTTGACCCGGACGAAACCGCTGCCGGTCAGCGCCGCGGCCGCATCGCGCGTGCGCACGAGCCGCGCATGCCAAAGCCAGCGATCGATCCGCTGCCGATCAAGCGCGGCCGCCATCCCGCCGGCACTTGGTATTGAATTGGTCGTTGCGTCGCGATCGCTGTGGGGCATGATCTTATCGGAAAACCGGTTTCCACTTTTCCGGATCATGCCCTAGCGCCGCTCCTTGGCGTCGGCCTCAAGCTGCGCTTTGAAGGCCGCAAGCTTGGCGAACGGCGAATTCGGATCGGGCGCCTTTTCGCGCTCGCGCCGCTGATCTTGACGCTGATCTTGACGCTGATTTTGCCGCTCGCCGGCGTGCCGCTCGCCACCATGCCGTTCGCCACCCTGACGACGACGGTGGCGGGGATGGCGGCCTTTGCGCGACTGGGAGTTTTCAGTTGCTTCCGCAGCCGACGGCGCAGCCGCCGCGTCGGAGGCGGCAACGGCCGGCGTTGCAGCACCTTCGCCACTTTGCGGTTGCAGCGCTGCAGCATCCCTGCGCGGCTCGCGGCGATGCCG
>JBAUCK010000030.1:0-9726 GCA_049677525.1 Xanthobacteraceae bacterium | reverse complement strand
CGGCGGCGGCGGCAGAATCGCGCCCGACCGCGATGCGGCCTTCGCCGGATAGACTTCCGGCGGTGGCGGCGGCTTAACAGCCGGCGGTCGCGACGGCAGTTCCGGCGGCGGAGTGGGCACCGAATCGAACGTGGTGGACTCCTGCGGCGGCGCAATCGCGGGTGCCGCCGTTCGGCACCCGCGCTCTTTGTTTGCGCCGCGCATTCGTGGAATCGAAGCCGGTACTGCCGGCGCCAAACCCCGTCGGACTGCCATAAACCGGCGGCGCCGCGGGTATGGCGGGCACGGCGGAGCCGGTGAAAGCGCCAGTCGGCGCCTGATCGGCCGTCACTGTATTACGGCGCAGGACAAAGCGCGTCGGTTGTTGCGATAACCCTGCAGCGACGGCAGAAACAGATCGGCGTCCGGATTAGTTGCGGCGGCAGTCTGCTGCGTGTTGGGCTGCGGCGGAGGTGCCGTCTGCGCACGACCTGGCGCCGGCCACAGCAGCCATCGCGGCGGCCAAAGCCCCCAAACCGGCGACCGAGCCAGCGACACCGCGTGCACTGTGCGGTCGGCAACGGCGCGGCACCTGCGACCTCCTCGCCCCGAAGCCGCACTCGCCTGTCCGCGTCACCTCGGAAGCTGCCAAACCGGACCACCGTCAAGAAACTGGACTCGTGCCTCGGAACCTCGCGCGGCCATGAATCACGGACCATGGCCACGCGACAGCCAGCACGGCACGCCGGACGGCGCGCCGCTGGTTAACGGAGTTAAAACGGATATGGTTAATGAGAGGTTGATCGAGGCTTTTCAGGCCCGTTTCCCGACCACCGAACGGGCCTTGCTGAAGCTCTGCGCTCGTAGCGGCGCCAGACCGGAATCATAAGTGCGGCGAACACGATGAACGCCGCCACTTGCGCCGGCCACGGCCAGTGCGCGACCGAGGACACCATGCCGACCAGCGCCGCGGCGAACCCGGCCCACAGGGCAAAACGGCCGGGCCGGAAGCCTTCGATGACGAACAGCACCAGCGCGAGGTCGAACCAATCCCAAGAAACCAGCGATGTCGTCAGCGAAGCGTCCATTGCCGTTACGTCCAGCCTTTGAGCTCGCGCATGGCGAGCTGCCAGATCATCAGCATGCCGGCTTCGCTGTCGTTGAGGCACGGAATGGCGGCAAAATTCTCGCCGCCGTAGCGCTTGAACACATGCGCATTCTCGACCGCGATCTCCTCCAGCGTCTCCAGGCAATCGGCGGAAAATCCCGGCGTGATCACGACCAGATTCTTCACGCCCTTCTTGGCCAGCGCCTTCATTGTCTTGATCGTGTAAGGCGCAAGCCATTTGGCGCGGCCGAAGCGCGACTGGTAGGTCAAGATCAGCTTGGTCTCGTCGAGCCCCATCTGCCCGCGCAGGAGCTCCGTCGTGCGCCGACACTGACTCTCATAGGGATCGCCCTTGTCCGAGCACGCTTTCGGCAGGCCGTGATAGGAGGCGACGATCGCGTCGGGGGTGAACGACAGCGACTTGATCTCGGCCTTGAGCGACGACGCCAGCACCTCGATGTAATAGGGATCGTCGTAGTAGGGGGGCATGATGCGGATCGCCGGCTGGCGGCGCTGGCGCATCAGAAAACGAAACGCCTCGTCGGCGACCGTCGCGGTGGTCGCCGCTGCATATTGCGGATAGAGCGGCATGATCAGGATGCGGTCGCAGCCTAGTGCCGTCAACGCCTGCAAGCGCGAAGCGATCGAGGGTTCGCCGTAGCGCATCGCCCAGCTCACATGCACATGATCGCCGAGCGGCTCGAGAATGCGCGCGAGCTTCTCCGCCTGCGAGCGGGTGATGGTCTTGAGCGGCGACTCGTCTTGCTCGCGGTTCCAGATTTTCTCATAGTCGCGCGCCTTGCGCCGCGAGCGCAGCGGCAGGATGACGCCGTTGAGGATGAATTTCCACCACAGCGAATCCCGTTCGATGACGCGCTTGTCGCTCAAAAATTCTTTCAGATATGTCCGCACCGCGGCCGGCGTCGCTGCTTCCGGCGTGCCGAGATTGACCAAGAGCACGCCGATCGCGGACAGAACCGTTGCTGCCGCAACGGCCGGTGTGGCAACAGCGAGCGCGACTTTGGCCGACTCGCTGGCGGGCGATGGTGCGATGGACGGCGCGGGTTCGGATGCAAGTTCTTGCGCGGTCGCGGGTTCCGGCGCGGCAACCGGCTTCGGCGCTGCATGCTGCTCCGGCGCGGGCGACAAAACCGCGGGGCTTTGCGCCACCGGCGGCTGTTCCGCCACCGCGTTCACGTTCCCCGGAATTGGCCTATCATCCATCGCCTACCCCACCGATCGTCCGACCATACACCCCGTTCCTGCCCCGCCCTATCCCGACCATAACCTACATGGTCGCCGCTTGCATGCCTGCAATACCTCAGTCATCGCCGTGCGAAATACGAGTCTCAATTTGGCCCCAATAGGCTGACGGTAGATAGCGTCCCGCCTTTCGAAGTCTCTCACAGGAAACATCATGCTCCGCAGCGTCGCTCTCGTCATCGCCGTTATTCTTTCGACAGCCGCAATGGCGGAGACCCAGGTCGATCCGCATTCTGCGAAGGACGAAGACGCCTGCGATCGCGATGCGCACCGGTTTTGCAAAGACGCAATCCCGGATCAGATGCGCGTCTTGGCGTGCCTGCAGATGAACCGGCCGAAGCTCAGTAAGGCCTGCCAGGGCGTGTTGCAGAGCCACGGCGTATAATCGAAACTGATTGAGTCCGCAGCGGCGCGCTATTCCGCCGCCTTGAGGAGACCGGGCGCGCCGGCGCGGAATTGCTCGAACAAAGCGGCCTCGTCGGCCTTGGCTGCAGTGAGATGCCGCTGCTTGACGTGGCCGAAGCCGCGGATTTTCTCTGGAACGACGGCAAGACCCACGGCGAGGTGATGATTATCCGGCGTCAGCCGCGCCAGCACCTCGTCGAGCATCGTTTCGTAATCGCCGATCAGCCTGCGCTCGGTCTGCCGCTCGAGCGTGCGGGCAAACGGATCGAGCGCCGAGCCGCGCAGGAATTTCAGCTTCGCCAACATCCGGAATGCCGGCATCAGCCACGGACCGAAGCTCATCTTGCGTGGCAAGCCCGTCTCCGGATCGCGGCGCGCGAGAATAGGCGGTGCCAGATGAAACTCGTAGCGCAGATTGTCGCCGCCGAACGCGTTCTGCACCTGCTTCGCGAAGGCGCCGTCGGCGTAAAGACGCGCCACTTCGTATTCGTCCTTATAGGCCATCAGCTTGAACAGATAGCGCGCCACCGCGTCGGCGAGGCCGCTTTTGCCGGGCGCGCGCAACGCCTCCGCCCCTGTCACCTTGTCCACCCAGTTCCGGTAGCGCTTGGCATAGGCCGTATTCTGATAGGCGGAGAGATATTTTTCGCGCCGCGCGACGGTTTCGGCAAAGCTTTCCGACAAATGCTCGGAGTCGCTGGCGCTCGACGGCGCAGGCCTGGCCGGCGTTTCGACGCTGGCGCGATTGATCACAGCACGGCGGCCCCAATGGAACGCCGCCTTGTTCATGGCCACCGCCTCACCGTTCAATTCGATCGCCTTCTCGATCGATGCGGCTGAGAGCGGAACGGCGCCGAGCTGATACGCAAAGCCGACCAGGAACATATTGGCGCCGATCGACTGGCCGAACAGCGCATTGGCGATGCGGCTCGCATCGACGAAATGCGCTTTGTTCTCGCCGGCATCGGCGACGATGGTGCGCTTGAGCCGTTCGGTCGGCAGCGAGAAATCGGCGTTGCGGGTGAACTCGCCGGGCAAAAACTCGTCGGTATTGATTACCATCTGCGTGGTGCCGTGCTTCACGGCCGCGAGGACTTTCTTGGTGCCGGCAACGACGATGTCGCCGCCGAGCACGAGGTCGGCGCGGCCGGCGGCGACACGGATCGCATGAATGTCCTCGGGCTTTTCCGCAAAGCGAATGTGGCTGAACACGGCCCCGCCCTTCTGCGCGAGCCCCGCCATGTCGAGCACGCCGACACCGCGGCCTTCGAGATGCGCCGCCATGCCGAGAATGCCGCCGACAGTGACGATGCCGGTGCCGCCGACGCCGGTGACGATGATGTTGTAGGTCTGGTCGATGGCCGGCAGCTTCGGCTCCGGCAGTGGCGTTAGGTCATGATCGGCGGCGACACCGGTGCCCTTTTTCAGTTTGGCGCCGTGAACGGTAACAAACGACGGGCAGAACCCTTTCACGCAGGAAAAATCCTTGTTGCAGCTCGACTGATCGATGGTGCGCTTGCGGCCCCATTCGGTCTCCAGCGGCTGCACCGACACGCAATTCGATTTGACGCCGCAATCGCCGCAACCCTCGCAGACCAGCTCATTGATAATGACGCGCTTGTCGGGATCGGGAAACGTATGGCGCTTGCGGCGGCGGCGCTTCTCGGCGGCGCAAGTCTGGTCGTAGATCAGGATGGTGACGCCCGGCACTTCAGCAAGCGTCTTCTGCACCGTGATCAGATCGTCACGGTGATGAATGGTGACACCTTTCGGCCAGGCGGTGTCTTGCGGATATTTGTCCGGCTCATCGGTGACAATGACGACGCGCTTGGCGCCTTCCGCCGCCACCTGGCGCGCGACCTGCGGCACCGTGAGCCCGCCGTCATTGGCCTGGCCGCCGGTCATCGCCACCGCGTCATTGAACAGAATCTTGTAAGTGATGTTGGTGTTCGCCGCGATCGCGGCGCGGATCGCCATGTAACCGGAATGGTTATAGGTACCGTCGCCGAGATTTTGGAACACGTGATTGCGATTGGAGAACGGCGCCTCGCCGACCCAGTTGGCACCCTCGCCGCCCATATGGGTGTAGCCGAGCGTCGAACGGTCCATCCATTGCGCCATGTAATGGCAGCCGATGCCTGCATAGGCGCGCATGCCTTCCGGCACCACGGTCGAGGTGTTGTGCGGGCAGCCGGAGCAGAAATAGGGAATGCGCTGGGCGACGTCCTTGGTCTCGGCTGCGATCCGTTGCGCGTCCTTCAGCCGCGCGACGCGACCGATCAGATCGTCATTGCGGTGATATTTCAGAAGCCGGTCGCCGATACAGATCGCCACATCGTTGGGATCGAGCGCGCCCTTGACCGGAAATAGCCACTCGCCCCGCTCGTCGCGCTTGCCGATGCAGACCGGCTGGCTCGCGGTGCCGTAAAGCTCCTCGCGCACCTGCACTTCAAGGAGCGAGCGCTTTTCCTCGACGACGATGATGAGATCGAGACCGCTTGAGAATTCCTTCAATTCGCGCTGGCTCAATGGCCAGGCGCAACCGACCTTGTAGAGCCGGATGCCGAGCTCGTTGCATCTGACCTCGTCGATGCCGAGTTCATCGAAGGCCTGGCGTACGTCGAGATAACTCTTGCCGGTGGTGATGATGCCGATTTTCGGATCACGCCCACCGGAGGTAATGGTGCGGTTGAGCTTGTTGGCGCGCACGAAAGCCAGCATGGCGTCGCGCTTGAAATCGTGCAGGCGGGCTTCCTGCGCCAGGATCGGATCGTTGAGGCGGATATTGAGCCCGCCGTCCGGCATGCGGAAGTCGTCGGGCGTGACGATATTGATGCGGTCGAGGCTGCCGTCGATCGCCGCCGTCGCCTCGATCGTCTCGTGCATGGTCTTCAGCGCGGTCCAAGCGCCGGTATAGCGCGACATCGCCCAGCCATAGAGGCCGTAATCGAGGACCTCCTGAACGCCCGCGGGGTTCAGGATCGGAATCATGACATCGATGAAGTGATATTCGGACTGGTGCGCGGTGGTCGAGGATTCGGCGGTATGGTCGTCGCCCATCAGCGCCAATACGCCGCCATGCTTCGATGAGCCGGCAAAATTGGCGTGACGGAATACGTCGCCGGTGCGGTCGACGCCGGGGCCTTTGCCGTACCACATGGCGAAGACACCATCGAACTTGCCTTCCCCGCGCAGCTCCGCCTGTTGCGTGCCCCAGACCGCGGTGGCCGCAAGGTCCTCGTTGATGCCGCCGTGAAAGCGGACGTCGCTCTTTTCAAGAAAACCCTTGGCGCGGATGAACTGGCTGTCCAGGCCGCCGAGCGGAGAGCCGCGATAGCCGGAGACGTAGCCTGCCGTGTTGAGGCCGTTGCGGCGGTCGAGCTCCTTTTGCATGAGGCAAAGCCGGACCAGGGCTTGATAGCCCGTCACGAAGATGTGGCGCTGGCCGAGATCGTATTTATCGTCGAGTTTTACGTCGCGCAGCGTCATTTACGAAGGCCTCTTACGAGCTACGGAATCGAGACTTCGGGCCGCAGTTTGCCCTCACCCACCCGATATTGCCAGAGGCACGCCGTCTTATGAGGGATATAGTGGGGCGTTCCGCAGCGGCAACGCTAGCGGACTGATTTGCCACACCATTTTCGCCGCGACCTGAAGGCCGCTGCTAAGCGATGGCAGGCTACGCCGCGCGATAGCGCGGGCGGATTTGCTGCAGCATGGCCGGGATTTCGGAGGCGGCTTCGGCCGGCTGAACAGATAGCCCTGCGCCTGCATGCAGCCGTCCGAGCGCAGGATATCGAGCTGCTGCTCGGTCTCGACGCCCTCAGCGGTGGTGATCATGCCCAGACTCGAGCCGAGCCGCATGACGGCCCGGATGATGACCGAGCAATCGCTCTCCTTGCCCAATTCGCGGATGAAAGAGCGGTCGATCTTGATCTTGGAACGGGAAACTGCGCAAATAGCTCAGCGACGAATAGCCGGTGCCGAAATCGTCCATGCAGATGCGGACGCCGAGCTTGCGGAATTGGTGCAAGGCATCGAGCACCGCGCGGTTCTCCTGCAGCAGCACGGATTCGGTGATTTCCAGTTCCAGCCGCGAGGCTTTAAGGCCGGATTGGCCGAGCGCCGACATAGCCGACAGCGCCAGGGTCGGGCTGCGGAACTGTACCGCCGAGAGATTCACCGCGACCGTCAGCTTCTCCGGCCACTTCACGGCTTCACGGCAGGCTTGCTTGAGCACCCAGTCGCCGAGCGGCACGATCAGACCGATTTCCTCGGCGACCGGAATGAACGTGTCCGGCGGCACCATGCCGCGCTCCGGATGGTTCCAGCGCAGCAGCGCCTCGAAGCCCGAGACAGTGCCAGGGGGGATATCGACCAGCGGCTGATAGTGCAGCTCGAACTGTTCGGCGGCGAGGGCCTTGCGCAGATCGAGCTCGAGCCGGCGGCGCTCTTGCATCTGCGCATCCATTTCCGGCTGGAAGAAGCGATAGGTGCCGCGGCCTTCGGCTTTGGCGCGATAGAGCGCCATGTCGGCGTTGCGCAGCAATTGGTCGGGCTCAGCGCCGTCGTTGGGCGCAAGCGCGATGCTGATACTGGTGCCAATGACCACCTGATGGCCGCGTACGTCGAACGGCTCGACCAGCGCCTCGATGATCTGCGCGGCCATTTCGCTGGCCTGGGCTGGGGTCGCCTTCCTCTGCACGATGGCGAATTCGTCGCCGCCGAGCCGCGCCACGGTGTCGACGTCCGACACCACACGCTGCAGCCGCTCGGTCACCGCGCAACGTCGCCGATTGAATGGCCGAGCGAATCGTTGACACACTCTTGAAGCGATCGAGATCGAGGAACATCACAGCGAGCGTGTCGCCCCGCGCGGGCGCCTGCTCCATCTTGTCCTTGAACAGCATGCAATTCGGCGGATTGGTCAGCGAGTCGTGCCGCGCCATATGCATGATCTTGGCCTCGGCCTGGCGCCGCTCGGTGACATCTTCATAGGTGGCGACGCAGCGGCCGTCATCGGTCGGCGTATAAAGGCACGACACCACGCGGCCGTCGGCGAATTCATAGATGTGCGGGCGGCGCACACTTTCATTGTGCCGCTCCATACACGCCACCACGGCCTGATCTATCGTCTCGCTGGTGGGATTGCTGATGGCGAAGCTCATCCGCACGATCTCCTCAAGACTGATGCCGGGTTTGACGCGATCGGCTGGCAGCTTGAAGATTTCCAAATAACGACCGTTGAAGACTTCGACCCGGTTGTCCTTGCTGAACAGGCACAAGCCCTGCGACATGTTCTCCAACGCTGCGTCGAGCAGCAAGTTGGTTTCGCACAGCGACCGTTCTTGCGCCTTGAGCTTGCTGATGTCGCTGCACAGGACGATAAAGCCGCCGTCATGGGTCGGGCTGCGGCAGATGCGCAGCCAGCGGCCGTCAGCCGTCGGATAATCGCCGGTCGCCTGCACGTCGTCGTCGTGCCGGATCAGCACGTCGGTGACTTCGGCCGAGCTCTGCAGCGCCGGCTCGAGCCGCAGGAGCGGCGTCCCCGGCTTGGGCAGATCCGATGCGACGCCCAGGAAGTCAGCGGCCTGCGCATTGGCGAGCACGATGCAGTCATTGACGTCGACGACGATGACGCCTTCCTGCGAACATTCCACCGCATCGGCGAGGCGGGCCTGCGCGGAGCGACGCTGCTCGACCTCGCGCTCCATCATGGCTTTGATATTGTCGCGCATTGCGCTCATCGCAGTGAGCAGCGCACCGAGCTCGTCGCCGTTGCCACGCGGCACAGCGACGTCACGCTCGCCGGCGGCAATGCGCGTGGCAACTCTCGAGGCGACCGCAACAGGACTGACAATACGCCGTGCCAAACCCCACGCCACGACTGCTGAAAGGAGCAGCGCCAGCGCGATCGCGGCGATGTTCAGCTGTACGTCATGGGAAACTGTCGCGCGCGCGCTTTGCCTGTAGAGAAATCCGTCGCCGGCGGTGTAATTGACCAGAAGATCGATCTGATCGTCGACCCTGCCGGCATAATGGTCGAGCGTGCTCCAGTTCGCATCGGCTCGGTCGCCGTCGATGAGGCGCTGACAAACTGCTTTCCAGGCGTCGACGGCGCGCTGCACGTTCTCCGCGGCGCGGACGGCACGAGCCGATTGCGAGCGCGCGGCAGCGATCTTGAGATCCTGCGACAGCGATACGCTGAGATTATCGACTTCACTATCGAAGGCGGCGCGCTGCTGCGGATCGGTGGCGATGAAGCGTCGCGCGAAGGCCGCACGCATAGCGGCGAAGTCGCTCGCCGCAGCGCGCGCCTAATTGATCGACATCAAAGACTCGTCGAACGTCTTGTCGACGAGTACGCCGGCATTCTTGATGCCCATGACGGCGTAACCGCCGACCGCAGCGGTGATCACGCTCATGATCAGGAAGGCGACCAGGATGCGGCCGCGGATCGTCATGCAATGCGCGGCCGTCCTCGCAGAGCGCTCCATCGTGTCGGGCGATGCACCGTTCGATCGCTGGATCGCCGGCGACCCCAAGGCAATCGATGAATCCGCCAAACGCGGCTTCGCGCTGTTCAACGGCAACGCCGATTGTGCGGCCTGCCACAGCGGCTGGGCCTTCACCGATTCATCGTTCCACGATGTCGGCGTGGCGGCGGGCGACGATATCGGACGCGGCCGGCTGTTCCCGACTTCAGTGATGTCAAAATCGCCGCCGTTGCGCCGTCCGACATGTCGGCCGCTGAATAGCAGGCCCGCGTCGATCTTGCCGCGACCTATCAATTGTCGCGCACTACGGTTGGGGCGACGTTATCTACAATCACTCCTCGATGCGCGCGCCCGGCGACCGCAAATTCCTGATCAAGCGGCATGAACTGCTCTACGCCGAAGTGACGCCGGCCAATTTGGTCAAAGTCAACATGGACGACGACCTCGATGAATCGTCAGGCGTCAACCGGCCGG
>JBAUCK010000029.1:0-3704 GCA_049677525.1 Xanthobacteraceae bacterium | reverse complement strand
AGGCCGTACAGAAACGCCTCGACAAAAACCCCGCAGGCCATGCGCCAGCGTCGCGAGACGGACGCACTTCCTAATGAAGCGCCCCCCATCCTCATCTTCAGCGTGCCAAAGGGATGCTCGGCCGTCTGCCAAAGGTTGCCACCGAGATGGCACTCCACGTGCTCGCCTACAATCTCACCCGGGTGATGAACATCATGGGCACCCAGCCGCTCATGGCCGCAATCCGAGCATAGTCAAAGCCGCAAACAGCAACTCGCGCCTTTGCGGCAATACGTTTTGACACGGCCAAGACCCAAAGCGGACATTCAACCCGCCCCGGCGAGCGTGGTCTAATGTCACTTCACCGCTTCGATGTCGCTCGGCTTCCAACTCCTGTTGATTGATGCCTCTTCGGGACCGTAGAGCCGGATGATGGCGAAATACCCCTTGCCGGGCACGGTCGCGAGCCAGTTGGCTTGTTTGCCCGCAGGTGTCTCGGGGCCGAGGTAAAGGTCCGTGCTGCCGTCGGCGTTTTGCGCTGGCTTGTCGCGTGACCCGAGCGATGGGAAAGGCTGGCCGTTAGCAAGGCCCGAGGAGTTCTCTGCATCGTAGAGCGTCATTGACCAGAAGATGCGGGCCGGAATGTTGGGCGGCAGATGCAGGCGATAGTTGCTGCCACCCGATAACGACGCGCCTTCGCTATCTGTAAACGCAATCATATAATTAGCGCCCTTGCCCGGCGTGTACGAAAGCATCCCGGGACTGATCGAATAATAGTTGGTGAAGAAGTTGATCCGGGCGTCCAGTGCAAGATAGCTTCCAGCGGTGTTTAACCAAGTCAGGTTCACTACACCTGACGGCTTTGCTGGCGTGCCGTCGGCCGTCGGATTAATCCAATGATGGTCTGGATAGACTACGTAGGAAAGGCCACCGACCACTTCTTCGAAACCGATAACGCGGCTCATCCTGTAGGCAGTCTTAGCGGCCTGATCGAGGATTTCCCTAGCGTGCGCGTCAGGGGTGAATGGCTGGCCCTTGACGATGCCGATGGCCGCCAACATGCCGAGCCAATCGGGACCAGCAAGATCATCGCTCTCTTTATCTACGAGATGCTTTAGCTGATCGAAGGCGCTGCCGTCGCTTATTGGCAGCATGTTAACCGGGACACCGGAGGCGTCTGGAAATTTCATCGGCTTCGCGTCAGCCTCGCCTTTCAGTGGATAGATTTTCGTTCGTTCAAGGTGCGCAACGGCTGGCGTCAGGTTCTTTGGGTTTTCGTAGAACCCCCGTAGGAAAATGAAGACGTTGTTCGTGCCTGAACGGTACACAAAATAGCCTTTCGGCACCGCTCCTTTGTAACCGGGCGGCAGTATCAAAAAACTTGCCGCCCTTGCCGCCATCCGGTCCAGCAAGGCCAGCGTCACCAAAGAACTTGCCGCCATCGACCGGGATGGGGCGTTGCCAATAGTCGAGCAGGATGCCTTGCAGCTCAGGTGGCGCGTCCATCACCAGCGGACCATCCTTGCCCAAGTCGACGTAGCTCATTGCGTAGAGAACGTCAGAGTTTGGGGTGGTCACCAGGGTCTTGGCGTCCAATCGCTCCTTCCAGATCGGCAGCACGTTGTAGCCGGCACCGAATGTTTTTTCCGATCCGACCTGCATACCGAGCGTGTTGACCAACGGCATTGCCCATAGATAAGTCTGCGTTGCCCGTTGGAAGAGTAGTTCATCATGAAGCGTCTGCGCGGTCTCCTTCGTGGCCGGCCTTCCACGAAGGGCAGGTTGGCTAGGTCACTGAAGTGGCTCTCCTGAGCGGGGGCCTGCGTTGCACGTCCGCCAATAGCCAGCACGCTAACGAGCGCAGGGGCGAGAACGATTGTTCTGTGCATGGCGCGCATCAACATTTCTCTCCTGGTTTCATTGGCTTTTGTTCAGGTCAGTAACTCGACTTTCGGCGGCAACCAAGTTCCGTCGAGGACCGCTTGGTCGGCCCAATAGGCACGCATGTAGAGCGAGAACGTGCCGTTTGGCGCTGGCAGCCAGTTACTTTCCTTGTCCTTGCCGGGCGACTTGGTTCCGGCATAAAGGGTCAGCGCTCCGTCGGCATTGTACTTGAGGGTCTTATTCTTGGTGCCGAGCGAATAGCGTTGCAGCACGTTCGGGTTGAACAGATGGAGGTCGTTGTACAGGGTCAGCGACCAGAAACCCCGAACTGGAGGTAATTGTCCCATCGCGAAGGTGATGGCGTAGGAGTTCTGACCGGCGAGTTGCTTACCCGCACTGTCGTTGTCCCTGTAAATGTACTTGGTTTCCTCCGGCCGGTTGTCGAACATGTTCGACTTGGCGGTCGCGGTGCGATTGAGATAGTCGGTTCCCCAGTTCGCATTGTTTACTGGCGAGTTCCAGCCATTGCCGGCGGGACGACCGTTGTAACGCCACTGAAAGAATGGATCGATCAGTTCGCGCTCGGACGCGATGGCGGTTTCTTTTAGAGTCTGTTTTATCTCCGCGTCTTTGTCGGCCGCTTCAAGCAGACTGTCGACCCAGTTGTAGAGGGCTTCCTCGCCCGGTAAGGGTGGCATGCTCTTCATAACCGCCGGCAGTTCGTCAAAGAACGTCTCCGGCTTGACCCACTTCGTCTCGCCTTTGCCACTGGACTTGGGAGCCGGGAAATGCGGCAGCTTGCTCCAGTCCTTCACCTTCATCGTCCCATCAAACTCCGACAGCGGATAGAAGACGACCTGATTGATTACCGACTGGATCGCCGCGTGATCCTCCGCCGTATCATCCATGAAGATGCGCGGAATAACAGTAGCCAGCGCCGTAGACGAACGCAGCACAGCCGTGATGCCAGCAGGTGTATCGCCTTTCCAGTCCGGGCCGACCATCATGTAGAAACCGGGCTTGGTGCCATATTGCTTGCCGATCTCGGAAAACTCATCGGTGCGCGCGTCGTAAAGTGGATAAACCCAGAAACGATCTCCAAAATCCGGCACCTGAAAGACGACCGGCTCCTTGTCTAGCGCGAAAAACCCGGTGCCATATACGACGTCTTGATTTGGGCATGTGACGAAAGTCTGATCCGGACTGACATACCCGGTCAGCATCGCGTTCCGGCCGAACGCGACCGGCACGATCCCGCCAAGTAGGCCGGGTTCTGGTGCCTTGGAGAAGGCTTCGGCGCGGTTGGCCATGTTAACCAACGGCCACCCCCACAGATACGCCGTGCGTCCGACCGATTGTACATAGGCTTTAGTCATGACCGTGCCCGGCGGCGGGCCCGGAACGTCGGCCGCTGTTGTGGGTATCGGGAACTGCTGCGCCTGCGCGCTCCCCCTCTGCGTCAGAAAGACGGCGCTGGCCGCGAGCAAAGGCACTAAGGATCGACGATCAATTACTCCGGGACGAAGTAGGCGCCGGTTGGTGCCACGAAGTTCGCTCGACATGATGAAGCTCCCTGCAACGTTCGGCTAAACTAAGAAATCTGAAAAACATAACACCCATAAAAATGGGTTCCGTGACAAAAATCTTACGGCCGACGGAATGTCCCCTTCTGGCCCTTAGATGGGGTAATCGGCCGGCGTTGTTGTGGATAGCAGAAGATTTTGGGTGCTGCGCTTCAAGCTGATGGTTCAACGAGGTCCGTGTGTGCGGCCTCAAGCATCAGAAGGAGAAGCGCAGCATGGATCATTTTGCTGGACTGGCCGTATCGGTCAAGGAGACCA
>JBAUCK010000028.1:0-16713 GCA_049677525.1 Xanthobacteraceae bacterium | reverse complement strand
TCCACGCTCGGCAGGCTTGCACCGAGGCCGCCTTCCTCGAACGTCGTGCGCGCGGTCGCCGCGGCATCGTCCGCGGCCGCGCGGCCGTGAACCAGCGCCGTCGCTGCGGTCGCCAGCACTTTCTTCGCTTCGTTGATCTCCGCGCCTTTCAGCGCCGCGAGCAGTTCGATTTCTGGAAGCGGCAGCACGGTGAACAGTTTCAGGAAACGGCTGACATCGGCGTCTTCGGTGTTGCGCCAATATTGCCAGTATTCGTACGGCCTCACCCGATCGGCATTGAGCCACACCGCGCCGGCGGCGGTCTTGCCCATCTTGGCGCCGGATGATGTGGTGATGAGCGGCGATGTCAGCGCGAAGAACTGCGCATTGCGGACGCGGCGGCCGAGATCGATGCCGCTGACGATGTTGCCCCACTGATCCGAGCCGCCCATCTGCAGCACGCAGCCGTAGCGCTTGTGCAGTTCGACAAAGTCGTAGGCCTGCAAGATCATGTAATTGAATTCGAGGAACGACAGTTCCTGCTCGCGCTCGAGACGCAGCTTCACCGAGTCGAACGCGAGCATGCGGTTGATCGAGAAGTGACGGCCGATGTCGCGCAGGAAATCGATGTAATTGAGCGAGTTCAGCCAATCGGCATTGTTGGCCATGACCGCCGCGTTGCCCAAAGCTTCTTGGCTGGTCTCGCCGAATTTCAGGAAGCGCGCGAAGATTTCGCGGATGCTCTTGAGATTGCCGTTGATGATGTAGTCGGTGAGCAGCCTTCTGCTCTCGTCCTTACCCGACGGATCGCCGACGCGCGTGGTGCCGCCGCCCATCAGCGCGATCGGCCGATGACCGGTCTGCTGCAGCCAGTAGAGCAGCATGATGGGGAGGAGCGAGCCGACATGCAGTGACGGCGCTGTGCAATCGAAACCGATATAGGCGGTGATCGTCGACGTGCGCGCCAGCGTATCGAGCGCCTCGGGCTCGGAAACCTGGTGGATAAAGCCTCGTTCGGCGAGGACGTTGAGAAAGTCGGACTTATAGGCGCTCATCGACATCTTCAGGCTTTTACGGCGGTATTTCGGCGATCATTTCGGTCTGCCGGGGAGCCGGTGGTGTAACAGGTTGGAGGGCCCAAATGAAAGGCTAACCGAAAGGCCAGGTGAAAGGCCGGATACGCAAAAGCCGTATTTAAACGGCTTATTCAAGAAACCCATTTAAGAGACCGGAATGTCTGAGCAAACGACATTCGATCTGCCCAGGGATGCCAACGCGCCGGCTAGGCCTTCAGCCGCTGCGTCGGTTTTGGCGATCGGACTGATGAGTGGCACCTCGCAGGACGGCGTCGATATTGCGCTGATCGATACCGATGGCGAGAAGATCTCGCATTTCGGCGCCACCGCCTGCCGCCCCTATACCAAGGCCGAGCGCACTTTGTTGCGCAGCGCTACCGCAGCCGCGGCGAACCTGACCGAACGCAACGCCCGGCCGGGCGTGGTCGCCGCTGCCGAGGACCTGGTGAACGACGCGCATGCGGAAGCCGTGCAGTCGTTCCTCGACAGCAATGGTTTGCAGCCGGCGAATTTGGCCGCCGTCGGCTTTCACGGCCAGACGCTGCTGCACCGGCCGGAGCGCCGGCTGACGGTGCAGATCGGCGACGGCCGCATCTTGGCCGAGCGGCTTGGCATTCCCGTGGTCTATGATTTTCGCGCTGCCGATGTCGCGGCCGGCGGGCAGGGCGCACCGCTCGCGCCGGTCTTTCATCAGGCGCTGGTGCCGCGGTTCGGCGCCGAGCCGCCGGTCGCGGTCCTCAATGTCGGCGGCGTCGCCAACGTGACCTATATCGACGGCGGCCAATTGATCGCTTGCGATACCGGACCGGGCAATGCGCTCCTTGACGATTTTCTGCGCCTGCAGACCGGGCAGCCGCTCGATGTCGATGGGCGCCATGCTGCTGCGGGCCGCGTCAATGCCGATATGGTCGCGCGCCTGCTGCGGCATCCGTTCTTCCGTCTGCCGCCGCCGAAATCGCTCGACCGCAACGATTTCCGGCAATGGGCCGGCGACGCGCTCGACGGTATCGACGTCCAGGACGGCGCCGCGACTTTGACCGCGCTGACCGCGGTGTCAGTCGCAGCCATCGTACCGTTACTTCCGCGTGCGCCGCAGAATTGGATCGTCGCCGGCGGTGGCGCGCGCAACCCGACCTTGATGCGCATGCTAGCCGAGCGGCTTGCGCCGGCCAAAGTAGAAACCGCGCATGCGGCCGGCTGGTCGGTGGATTCGCTTGAGGCGCAGGCTTTCGCCTATCTCGCCGTGCGCAGCCTGCGCGGTCTGCCGATCACGTTTCCTTCGACCACCGGCGCACCGCATCCATTGAGCGGCGGCGTGCTGGTGAAGCCGTGATTGGCTGCGTGGGTTTTCGCGCTGGCTGAGAGCTCGGCAGATGTGCTTAGTGTGCCGAGCTCTCGCTGAGCGTTTCCAGGCCGACGGCGCCGACGAACTGCTAGCGATCGAGATCTCGCTTGATAAAGTTGCCGAAATGCGCCGGGTCGGTCGCGGGCGACGTCTCCATGCCGGCGGCGAGCATGCGCTGCTCGACATCGGGCCGCGCCAGCGCAAACTGAATTTCCCGGTTCAGCTTGGCGACGATCTCGCGCGGCGTGCCGGCGGGTGCGAGAAACCCGCCCCAGCCGGGCATGTCAAATGTCGGATAGCCGGATTCGATCATGGTCGGCAGGTCGGGCAGGAGCAGCGAGCGCTGCGGCGTACTCACGGCGAGCCCGGCCGCGAAACCAGGCGGGGCACTCGTCAGCGCCCAGGCGCTTATCAGCGCGCAAACAATGACGCCGACCGGCAGCACCATTCGCAATCGTCCCAACGGATCCTCCATCGCGCGCCGGGGAGTTCGTGCTCTCTCGCGGTGCTCTTTTGCGGTTCTTGGTGCATGATAGGCGCCGGCAATGGATTACAATGCAGCGCGGCCCGGTCGGCCGCGACAAAAGTGCAAGAAGGCGCAAGGAGGATATCGATGCAGGGAGGGGATGCGCTCACGTCCGAGCCACGTCCGATCCGGCGCGTGGTGACCGGCAATGACGAGTACGGGCGCTCCGGTGTGCTGTTCGACAGCGCGGCGCCGAACGTCAATCCGGGCGCGATCAGCCGCGGCACTTGCATGACCGACGTCTGGGTCTATCAGACCGCGCCGGCGAGCGACGACGGCAATCTGCCGTTTCACTTTGAGCCGCCGGCGGCGGGAGGCCACCTGCGCATCGTGCAGTCGAACGTCAAACCCGCCGACTACGACGCGGCGAAGGATCCGGCGTTCAAACCGGTCGGGCCGACGCGGCTGCGTCCCGACGGCGTCTGGGACCGCGGCGGGCAGAAATGGTTCTCCTCGCCGGTGCACAAATCCGGCAACCGTCGATTACGGCATTCTGCTCAAAGGCGAGCGCACGCTGCTGCTCGATCGCGGCAATGTCACCATGAAAGCCGGCGATGTGGTGGTGCAGCTCGGCAATTGGCACGGCTGGACCAATGTCAATGAGCGCAGCCTGATGGTCTTCGTCATGATGGGCGCCACCTTCGCGCAAGAGCAGAAAGTCTAGCGGTCATGGAGAACGACATGAAGCCGGTGCGCCGCATCGTCACCATCGACGATGCCGAGGGAAAATCGCTCGCCATCGCCGATGGGCTGACGCCCGACCGCAAGAACGATCCAGCGCGGCCCGGATTTATCTCCGAGCGTATCTGGGTCACCGATGCCTCGCCGCCGCAGATCGGCGTCTATCGCGACGCCGTGCTGCTTCACCCGCAGCGTCTCGAGCCGCCGCGCGCCGGTTCGGTGTGCCGCATCGTGACCTTTCCGCCGGACGACGTGTTCCGCGGCAAGGTCGGCGCCGCCGAGGTCGAAGCCTATTTCCGCGCCATGGGTTCGCCCGCGGCCTCGACCTGTTCGAGCAAGGGGCCGCATCCCTATATGCAGAAGACGCAAACGCTCGACTTCTGCCTGGTGCTCGAAGGCGAGATCACGCTCGTGCTCGACACCGCGGAAGTTCATCTCAAGGCCGGCGACACGGTGGTGCAACGCGGCACCAACCACGCCTGGAGCAATCGTTCGAACCGTGCCGCGTCGCGTTCTCACTGCACGATGCGGCGCCGGCCGTTTAGCGCGCCGCTCTTACTCGGCCTTGATATTCACCTGCTGGGTCACCTTGCGCCACTTGTCGGTCTCGTCGAAGACAAGCTTGCTGAATTCGGCGGGCGAGGTTGCGAGCGTCATATCGCCGAGATCGGCGATGCGCTTTTTGATGCCGGGGTCGTTGAGCGCCTGATTGATCGACGCGCTCAGCGTGGCGATGACATCGCTTTGGGTGCCGCGCGGCGCGGTGATGCCGACATAGATGCTCGCTTCGCAGCCGGGCAGGACTTCGGCGAAACCGCCGGTACATCGGGCAGAACCGCAGCGCGGGGTTGCGCTGGTCACGGCGAGCGCGCGCAGGTGGCCCCTCCGGACATGTTCGATCGAGGATGCAAAGGTGCCGAAATAGGACTGCACCCGGCCGGCGAGCAGATCGACAACGGCCGGGCCGCCGCCGTGATAGGGCACATGCATCAGGTCGATGCCGGACATGCTCTTGAACAATTCCCAAAACATATAGGGCGCGCTGCCGATGCCGGCTGACGCCATAGAAATCTTGCCCGGATGTGCCTTGGCATCGGCTATGAATTCGGGAAGCGTTTTGTCCGGTACCGACGGGATTCACCACCAGAATGCCGGCGCCGCGCGACATGGTCGCCACCGGAGTGAAGTCGCGGGCATAGTTGAAGTTGAGATTGTTGTAGAGCGTCGCATTCCAGGCATCGGCCGGCGTGGTGAGAAGGAGCGTGTAGCCGTCAGGCTCCGCCTTCGCGACCGTCTCCGCCGCGAGATTGCCGCCGACGCCTGGATGGTTCTCGATGATGAATTGGTGGCCGAGATGTTCCGACAGCCATTGGCCGATCAGGCGGGCATAAGTGTCGTTGATGCCGCCGGGCGGAAAGCCGGACAGTAGTTTTGCGCATAGGCATTGCGCAAACCGGCTGACACAGCGACAGTGCCTGCCGTCAGATTTAGGAACCCGCGACGGATGACTTGCACAGCCTTGCCCCCACGCGCTTTCCAGTTCGAGGCAAGGCTACACGCTTGTCCAGGCGGAGAGAAGCTATTCCGTCGTGATGCCGGCCTTCTTGGCGAGGCCGATCCACTTGTCGGTCTCGTCGTGAATGAAGGCGGCAAATTGCGCCGGCGGCATGCCACCGGGCTCGGCGCCGAAGTCGGCGAGCTTCTTGATGATGTCGGGCGACTTCAGGATTTCGATGGTGGTGTTGTAGAGTTTGGTGCGGATCGGCTCCGGCGTGCCTTTGGGCACCAGGAAGCCGTACCAGGTCGAGACGTCGTAGCCTTTCAGGCCCGACTCCGCGAGCGTCGGCAGATCGGGAAACAGCGCCGAGCGCTTGGCCGGCGACACCGCGAGCGCGCGCACGCTGCCGGCCTTGACCAAAGGCGTTGCCGCGCCGCTCGTCTCGATCGACATCTGGATATTGCCGGCGATGAGATCGGCGAGCATGGGCGCGCCGCCGCGATACGGCACGTGAATGATGTCAGTGCCTGACAACGCGCGGAACAATTCGGCCGACATATGTTCGGTCGAGCCGACGCCGGCCGAGCCGTAGCTGACCTTGCCGGGATTGGCTTTTAGATAGGCGATCAATTCGGCGACATTTTTCGCCGGCACCTGCGGATTTACGATCAGAATATTCGGCACAGTCGCGACGATGGTGATCGGGTCGAAATCCTGTTCGAAATTATAGGCCAGTGACTTGTAGATTCCCGGCGCCATGGTGTGGGCGACCGTTGCCATGAAGACGGTGTAGCCGTCGGGCACCGCGCGCGCGGCATTGGTGGCGCCGAGCGTGCCGCCGGCGCCGCCGATATTTTCAACGACGAAAGTCTGGCCGAGTTTTTCGGTCAATCGCTGGGCGATGATGCGGCCGACAATGTCGGTCGTGCCGCCGGGCGCGAACGGAACGATGAGCGTGACCGGCTTGGTCGGCCAATCCTGCGCCTGAGCCAGCTCGCCGAAGGCAGGCAGGGCGAGGCAGGCGCCGAGTAGAAAAGCAGCGCGAAGGATGCAGCAAAAGCCCATCACGAATTGTCCTTTTCGTTGAAGCGACGGTCCAGATCGCGCGGGCGCCTCAGTTCGATGCTTCCTTCAGCGGATCCTTCACCGCAGGGAAGGTCGCGAACTCGATCGCCCAGGGCTGGCCGTCCACTTTCTGCACTTTGCGGATATAGACGTTCTGCACGATGTCGCGGGTGCGTGGATCGATCGAGATGGTGCCGCGCGGGCTTTCCCAGGTCATACCCTTCATGGCGTTGACGATGGCGTCGGCGTCGGTATTGCCGCCGGTCTTTTTCAGCGCCTCGTAGATCAGGTTGATCCCGTCGTAGCCGCCGACCGAAATGAAATTGGCGCGGTGGCCGCTCGCCTTCTGATAGGCGGCGGCATATTCCTTGTTAAGTTGTGAGGGGTGGGCAGCGGAATAGATGCCGGCGGTGACGACGTCAACGAGCGCATCGCCGGTCGAGGGCAAGTCGTCGTCGTCGACAATGTCGCCCGGGCCGACCAGCTTGATGCCGGATTTGTCGAGGCCGCGCTCGGAGAATTGCCGCGCGAACGTGCCGGCCTGGCCGGCCGGCACAAACACAAACAAAGTATCCGGCTGCAGGTCATGCGCGCGCTGCAGGAACGGCGAAAAATCCGGATTGGCGAGCGGCACTTTCAGCGTATCGAGAACCTGTCCGCCGCCCTTGGTGAAGTTCGCCTCGAAAACCTTTCCCGCCTCCGCGCCCGGCGCCCAGTCGGACAGGATCGCGACCGCTTTCTTGCTGCCGTTCTTGATCGCCCAATCGGCGATGATGCCGGACTGCTGGCCGAGCGTGAAACTTGTGCGCACGTAATAGGGCGAGCGCTCGGTGACCACCGACGTGCCTGACACCATTACGACGGTCGGCACCTTAGCTTCGGTCGCAATCGGCGCCATCGACATGGCACTCGGCGTCAGGCCGGCGCCGAGGAAATTGACCTTGTCATTGACGATCAGTTCCTGGGCGAGGCGCTTGGCATTGTCGGGAACGCTCTGATCGTCCCTGACGATCAATTCGATCTTCTTGCCGGCGACGGTGTCGCCGTGCTGCGCCATGTAGAGCTTGGCGGCATCGGAAATCTCGCGACCGACCGCGCCCTGGACGCCGGTCATTGGCATCACCAGCCCGATCTTGATGGTCTCAGGCGCGGCATTTTGAGCGGCGGCGGCAAAAACAGCCAAGCTCAAACCGGCTATGCCCAAACCGGCGGCCGCAAGCGGCAGGCAAACAGCAACACGACGCATAACGCGCATGACGTTCTCCCTCACGGCTTTATTCGGCTTGTTATTTTAGGCCCATTGAAGGGCGCGCGCGGGCAGATTGCAAGCGCGCGATTGCGCGCACGTGGCGGCGTTATTAGCCAAGCGCAGCCACGACCGCCCGGCCCACATCGGCGAGCGCGGCTTCGCGGTCTTCGTATTTCGCCTTGGTCTGTGTGAGATAGGCGGCAACGATCACGAGCGGACGCTGCTGTGGCGGCCACAGCAAGCCGACATCGTTGGTGCTGCCATCGGCCTCATCAGAGCCGGTCTTGTCGCCGCATTGCCAGCCCTCGGGAAGCCCCGCGCGCAGCCGCTTGTCGCCGGTTTTGCAGCCGAGCAGCCAGGTCTTCAATTGATCGCGCGAGGTCGGGGCGAGCGCGTCGCCAAGAACAAGCGCTTGCAGGTTATTGACCATGGCCGATGGGCTTGTCGTGTCGCCCTTGGAGAGCCCGAACGGTTTGGCGCGATTGAGCAGGGGCTCACTATTGTCGAGATGCGTGACCGTGTCGCCGAGCGTGCGCGCATAGGCGGTCACGGCCGCCGGTCCGCCAAGGTTTTTGAGGACCAGATCGGCCGCAGTGTTGTCGCTTTCGGTCATCGCTGCCGCGCAGAGTTCGACCAACGTCAGGCTGTCGCCGATTCGGTCTTTAAGCACCGGCGAATAGGCGATGAGTTCGGCACGCTTGATTGCGATGCGGCGGTCGAGATGCTCGCGGCCGGCCTCCGCGCGCTTGAGCACGGCGGAGACGGCGAGAACCTTGAACGTGCTGCACAGCGGAAAGCGCTCGTTGCCGCGATGGTCTACGCGCGCTCCCGACGCGGTATCGAGGACCGCAACGCCCAGACGTCCGCCGCTTTTGGCTTCGATCGCGGCGAAATCGCTCTCTAAAGCGGCGAAATCGCTCTCTAAAGAAGAGGCGAAAGCCCGCGCCGGTTGCGGCTGCCAGAAAGCCGCACCAAACAAGGAGGCCGAAAGTCCGACTGTTACGTGGCGACGCGTGGGCATCGATGGCCTCACGCTGCCGTCGGCGCCTTTCCGGTCCGGCCCAGGCGCTTATCGAGATAGCCGCCGATAGAGGTCATCAGCGGCTCGACTTTGGCGTCGAAGAAGTGGTTGGCGCCGGGAATGACCTTCTGTTCGATGACGATGCCTTTTTGCGTCTTGAGCTTCTCGACCAAAGTCGTGACGTCGCGATGCGGCACCACCGCGTCTTTGTCGCCATGGATGATCAAGCCGGACGAGGGGCAGGGCGCCAGGAAGGAGAAGTCGTAAAGGTTCGCCGGCGGCGCGATCGAGATGAAGCCCTCGATCTCAGGCCGCCGCATCAGAAGCTGCATGCCGATCCAGGCGCCGAAGGAAAAGCCCGCAATCCAGCAGGCGCGCGCCTCGGTATTGACCGACTGCACCCAGTCGAGCGCCGACGCCGCGTCCGACAATTCGCCGATGCCGTGATCGAAGCCGCCCTGACTGCGCCCGACGCCGCGGAAGTTGAAGCGCAGCGCCGAGAAGCCGCGATGCACGAAGGCGTAATAGATCTGATAGACGATTTGATGGTTCATCGTGCCACCGAATTGCGGGTGCGGATGCAGCACGATGCCGATCGGCGCGTTCTTCTGCCGCGCCGGGTGATAGCGGCCTTCGATACGGCCGGCGGGCCCTGTGAAAATAACCTCGGGCATTTTTGGAAACCTTGATCGGAACGGCGCTTTAATGCTGTGATTCCAGCTTGCTTGACGACATCAACCGCCGCACGTAACTACTTAATGACACTTTGGTTTTTTTGTACTGGCGGCGTGCGTTTTTGGCGGCGAGAGCATTGGGTCGCTGCTTCTAGCACGAGGCAGGGGCCAAAAAGCAAGCATTACGATAGGTTCGCAGCGTACGAGCGCGCGGAAAATGGCCCCGATGCGCGCGGCGCACGGGTCCCCAAAGCCAGCTGATTGACCAGGCGATCGGAACTGATGATGCCGGAGCGGAGCTATTTTGACTGGAACGCCACGGCGCCGCTGCGGCTCGAGGCGCGCCGGGCGTTCGAGGAAGCGTTGTCGCTCCCCGGCAATCCGTCGTCGGTTCATGCCGAGGGCCGCGCCGCGCGCCGCGTCGTTGAGAGCGCCCGACAAGAGGTCGCCGCGCTCGTTGGGGCGAAGGCTTCCGACGTGTTCTTCACGTCGAGCGGTACGGAAGCCAACATGCTGGCGCTGTCGCCGGCTTGGGAAATCGGCGCCGACAAGGGCCCGCGCGACCGGCTTTTGATGTCGGCCGTCGAGCACGTTTCGGTACGCTCTGGCGGCCGTTTTCCAAAAGAGAAGATCACCGACATTCCGGTCGATGCCGCGGGCCGGGTGGATTTGGCGGCGCTCGCCGAGGCCGTCGCCAAATCAAGGCGTTCCCTGGTTTCGCTGATGCTGGCCAACAATGAGACCGGGGTCATTCAACCGATCGCGGAAGCCGCTGCCGTCGTCCATGCCGCAGGCGGTCTACTCCACGTTGATGCCGTGCAAGCGGCCGGCAGAATTCCTTGCGAGATGGAAGCTTTAGGCGCCGATCTTGTGTCGCTGTCGGCGCATAAGATCGGCGGGCTCAAAGGCGTCGGCGCGCTCATTCGCGCCAACGACGACATTCACCTTGCCGACCCGCTCATTCGCGGCGGCGGTCAAGAGCGCGGCCTGCGCGCCGGGACCGAAAATGTTGCGGGCATTGCTGCTTTTGGCGCGGCCGCGGCCGCCGCACGGCAATCAGGGCAAGCCGAGGCCGCCCGGATGCTGGCGCTGCGGAACCGGCTTGAGGCGGGCCTGCGCGCAATTGCCCCGGCTACGGTTGTTTTCGGTGCGGCGGCCGAAAGGCTGCCCAATACGACCCTTTTCGCCCTTGAAGGCATGAAGGCCGAGACCGCGGTGATCGCCTTTGACCTCGAAGGCATTGCCGTCTCGTCGGGCGCGGCCTGCTCCTCCGGCAAAGTGCAGCCATCCCATGTCCTTGCCGCCATGGGGGTTTCTCCGGGGCTGCTGCGCGGCGCGGTCCGTGTCAGTCTCGGCTTCGAGACGACCGAAACCGAGGTCGAGACGCTTTTGAACGCTTGGAGAAAGCTCGCAACTACATTATCTAAGGGTCAATCGGGCATCGCTGCCTGATGGGCGGCCTAACTGGCTGCAGGACTGACTGATTTCGCGGTGATTTGAACGATTCAAGCGCCGCAACCGAAGGTGGTGGTGAGCAGACCAGAGCACACCTGACCATAACCGACTTAATCCAACCCGCGGTCCTTGAAACCGTGAGCGGAGGGACGAATGCCGGCAGTGCAAGAGACCGTCGACCAGGTCCGGCGCATTGACGTTGACCAATACAAGTATGGCTTCGAGACGCTGATCGAATCGGAGAAACCCCCCAAGGGTCTTTCCGAGGACACGGTCCGTTACATTTCGGCCAAGAAGAACGAGCCGGAATGGATGCTGGCGTGGCGGCTTGATGCCTATAAGCGCTGGCTGACCATGCGCGAGCCGAAATGGGCCAAGGTCGACTACGCGCCGATCGACTATCAGGGCATCTACTATTACTCCGCGCCGAAAAAGGCGCCGCAGTCGCTCGACGAGATCGATCCGGAAATCCTGCGCACTTACGAGAAGCTCGGCATTCCGCTGCGCGAGCGCGAGGCGCTGCTCGGCATTCAGAAGCCGGAGGGCCAGAAGACCGAGGATGAAGGTCTCGACGGCGAGGGTGGTGAAAACGGCAAAAGCTATGGCCGTGTCGCCGTCGACGCGGTGTTCGATTCCGTTTCGGTCGCCACGACCTTCCAGGCCGAACTCGCCCGGGCCGGCGTCCTCTTCATGCCGATCTCGGAGGCGATCCAGAAGCATCCCGATCTGGTGAAAAAATATCTCGGCACGGTGGTACCGGTGAGCGACAATTTTTTCGCCACGTTGAATTCGGCGGTGTTCTCCGACGGCTCGTTCGTCTATGTGCCGCCGGGCGTGCGCTGCCCGATGGAATTGTCGACCTATTTCCGCATCAATGAGCGTAATACAGGCCAGTTCGAGCGTACGCTGATCATTGCCGACAAGGGCTCCTATGTGAGCTATCTCGAAGGCTGCACCGCGCCGGTGCGCGACGAGAACCAGCTTCATGCCGCCGTCGTCGAACTGATCGCGCTCGACGATGCCGAGATCAAATATTCGACCATTCAGAACTGGTATCCGGGCGACGCCAACGGCAAAGGCGGCGTGTTCAATTTCGTCACCAAGCGCGGCGACTGTCGCGGCAAGAACGCCAAGATTTCCTGGACCCAACTTGAGACCGGCTCGGCCATCACCTGGAAATATCCGAGCTGCATCCTGCGCGGCGACAATTCACGCGGCGAATTCTATTCGATCGCGATCTCGAACGGCTATCAGCAGGTCGATTCCGGCACCAAGATGCTGCATCTCGGCAAGAACACGACGAGCCGCATCATCAGCAAAGGCATCGCCGCGGGGCATTCCAACAATACCTATCGGGGCCTCGTCACCGCGCATCGCCGCGCCACCGGCGCGCGCAATTTCACCAATTGCGACTCCCTTCTGATCGGTGACACCTGCGGCGCACATACCGTGCCCTATATCGAGGCCAAGAACTCCTCGACCCTGTTCGAGCACGAGGCGACCACCTCGAAAATCTCAGAAGACACGCTGTTCTATTGCCAGCAGCGCGGGCTGTCGGCGGAGGAGGCGACCGCGCTTGTCGTCAACGGCTTCGTCAAGGACGTACTGCAGCAATTGCCGATGGAATTCGCGGTCGAGGCGCAGAAGCTGATCTCGGTCTCGCTCGAGGGGTCCGTTGGATGAGCGACAGCTAGCGGCACGTCTCCGCGATCAGGGACCCAGATTGTGCAAGCAGCTGGATTCCCGCTTTCACGGGAATGAGCGGAAATGGCGCCAAGCTGAAAATTCGGAGTTTGTTTGTTATGGCACTGCTTGAAGTCAAGAATCTGCACGTCAAGATCGACGACAAGGAAATTTTGAAAGGTCTCGACCTCACCGTGAATGCGGGCGAAGTGCATGCGATCATGGGCCCGAACGGTTCGGGAAAATCGACGCTCGCCTATGTGCTCGCCGGCAAGGCTGACTATGAACCGACGCAAGGCGAGGTTCTGTTCAACGGCAAGAATCTGTTCGACATGTCGCCGGACGAGCGCGCCGCGGCCGGCCTGTTTCTCGCCTTCCAATATCCGCTGGAAATCCCCGGCGTCGCCACCATGACGTTCCTGCGCACGGCGCTGAACGCGCAACGCAAGAAGCGCGGCGAGGCGGAGCTGTCCACGCCGCAATTTCTGAAAACCGTGCGCGACGGTGCCAGTAAGCTCGGCATCGACCCGGAGATGCTGCGCCGCGCCGTCAATGTCGGTTTCTCCGGCGGCGAGAAGAAGCGCAATGAGGTGCTGCAGATGGCGCTGCTCGAACCGCAGCTTGCGGTGCTCGACGAAACCGATTCCGGCCTCGATATCGATGCGCTCAAGATTGTCGCTGAAGGCGTGAACCGCCTGCGGTCGCCGAAACGCGCCTTCGTCGTCATCACGCACTATCAGCGGCTTCTTTCCTACATCGTGCCCGATATCGTGCACGTGCTGTCGGCCGGTCGCATCGTCAAGACCGGCGGCAAGGAGCTCGCGCTCGAGCTCGAAGCGCGCGGCTATGCCGAATATCAGGAAGAGGCTGCGGCGTGAGCGCTGACGTCACCACGATGAAGACGGCGGCCGAGACCGCGCTGGCGCAGACTTTTGCGCAGGTGCGGGGGAATCTGCCAGGCGGCAACGCGATTGCCGCGCAGCGCGAGGCGGCATTCGACCTGTTCGCCAAATCCGGCCTGCCGCACCGCCGGGTCGAGGAGTGGAAATATACCGATCTGCGCGCGCTGATGCGCGACGCCAAGCCGTTGGCGCCGCCGCCGGATGCGGCGGCGAAAGCACTGGCGAAGAAGGCCGGCGCGCTGGTCGGCGATCTCGAAGCCCGGCGGCTGGTTTTTGTCGACGGCGCCTTTGTCCCGGAACTGTCCGACACCGCAAAGCTGGAAGAGGGGCTGAGCATCGGTTCGCTTGCCGATGCGCTTCTTGGCGGCGATCCGCTCGTCATGAGCCATCTCGGCAAGCTTGCGCCGGCCAGTGATGTTGCCGTCGCGCTCAATACCGCTTTGATGGGCGATGGCGCGGTGATCCGCATTGCCGCGGGCTCGGCGATTACGCGGCCGCTGCATCTGGTCTTCGTGTCATCGGAAAAACCTACCGCGCGTTTCGTGCGCTCGTTGCTTGTCGTCGAGCCGGGCGCCCGCACTATGCTGATCGAAAGTCACGAAGGCCTGTCCGGTAGTGAGTATCAGGTTAATGCCGCGCTGGAACTGTTCGCCGGCGACCGCGCGCATGTCGATTACGTCAAGATCATCGCCGAGGGCGCCGACGCGTTGCATGTCTCGACGTTGGCGGCGGCGATCGGCGCTAAGGCGCGCTTCAACGCCTTCACCTTTGCCGCCGGCGGCGCCGTGGTGCGCAATCAGCTGTTCCTGCGCTTTGACGGTGAGGAAACGGTCGCCAACATCCGCGGCGCCACCCTGATTAAAGGCACGCAGCACGCCGACACCACGCTGGTCGTCAATCACATCGCCCATGGCTGCCAGAGCCGCGAAGTGTTCAAGGCGGTGCTCGACGATGAGGCGCATAGCGTATTCCAGGGCCGCATCATTGTCAGCCAAGGCGCGCAGAAAACCGACGCCAAAATGATGACCAAGGCGCTGCTCTTGTCCGAGCGCGCCGAGGCCGACAGCAAGCCGGAACTCGAAATTTTCGCCGACGACGTGCAATGCGGCCATGGCGCGACTGCGGGCGCGATCGATGACGATCTCAAATTCTATCTGATGGCGCGCGGCATTCCGGAAGCGGAAGCCGAGTCGCTCTTGATCCAGGCATTTCTCGGCGAAGCAATCGAAGGCATCGAAGACGCCGGGCTTCGCGAGTCCCTGATGGAATCCGTTGCAGTCTGGCTCGCTATACGCGGATCAAAGTCATGAACGACATGTCGACCAGTGGCATTTATGATGTGAAACGGATTCGCGCGGATTTTCCGATCCTCGCCACGCAGGTTTACGGCAAACCGCTGGTCTATCTCGACAACGCCGCATCGGCGCAGAAGCCGCAAGCCGTACTCGACCGGCTGCATCAGGCCTATACGACGCAATATGCTAATGTGCATCGCGGCCTGCATTACCTCGCCAATGAAGCGACGGAGGCTTACGAGGGCGCGCGCGAGAAGGTCGCTGCCTTCCTCAATGCCAGGCGCAAGGAAGAGATCATCTTCACCCGCAACGCCACCGAGGCGATCAATCTGGTCGCCTACACATTCGGCCGCGAGCGCATCAAGCCCGGCGACGAAATCGTGCTCTCGATCATGGAGCACCATTCCAATATCGTGCCCTGGCATTTTCTGCGCGAGCGCCAGGGCGCCGTTATCAAATGGGCACCGGTGGACGACGAGGGCAATTTCCTCATCGACGAATTCGAAAAGCTTTTGACGCCGCGCACGAAAATGGTCGCCATCACCCAAATGTCGAACATGCTCGGCACTGCGGTTCCGGTGAAGGAAGTGGTGCGGCTGGCGCATGCCCGCGGCATTCCGGTGCTGGTCGACGGCGCGCAGGGCGCGGTGCATCTCGACGTCGATGTGCGCGATCTCGATTGCGACTTTTATGCCTTGACTGGCCACAAGCTCTACGGCCCGACCGGGATCGGCGCTCTTTACGGGAAATACGAGCATCTTGCCGCCATGCCGCCGTTCAATGGCGGCGGCGAGATGATCCGCGAAGTATTTCAAGACAACGTCACCTATGGCGACCCGCCGCATAAATTCGAGGCCGGAACGCCGTCGATCGTGCAGGCGATCGGTCTCGGCGCCGCGATCGATTATGTTGGCTCGATCGGCAAGGCGCGCATCCGCGGCCATGAGGCGGGGCTTTTGCGCTATGCCCAGGACCGGCTGCGTGAGATCAATTCGCTGCGCATCATCGGCAATGCCAAGGACAAGGGGCCGATCGTCTCATTCGAGATCAAGGGCGCGCATCCGCATGATGTCGCCACCATCATCGACCGCTCCGGCGTCGCCGTGCGCGCCGGCACCCATTGCGTCATGCCGCTGCTCGCCCGGTTCGGGGTGACGGCGACCTGCCGCGCCTCTTTCGCCATGTACAATACGCGCGAGGAGATCGACGTCCTTGCGCAGGCGCTGCTCAAGGCGCAGGCTTTCTTTAGTTGAAGGGTTTCGCCATGAATGAAGATGTGTCCGAAGACGTGAAACTCGATGAAACCACCGCCGCCGCGGAACAGCCGGCGACGGAACAGCGGACCCCTGGACAGCCGGCCGCCGAGAAGCCATCGGCGATCCCGCCTGAGGAAATGTCGCGCCTGACCGACGAGATCGTCGGCGCGCTCAAGACGGTCTATGACCCGGAAATTCCGGCCGACATCTATGAACTCGGCCTGATCTACCGCGTCGATGTCGACGACGACCGCGCGGTCAGCATCGACATGACCTTGACGACGCCGAACTGCCCGTCGGCGGCGGAATTGCCGGCCCAGGTCGAGAATGCGGTCTCGGGCGTGCCGGGCGTGCGCGAAGCCAAAGTGACCATCGTCTGGGATCCGCCGTGGGATCCGAGCCGCATGTCGGACGAGGCTCGCGCGGTGCTCAATATGTGGTGAATTGCGGCGCGGACGCGCGCGCATTACATGAGGTGGGTGAAGTCGTTAGGCTTATTCCAGCGTATGTCCCGGAAAAGTGGGCACCGGTTTTCCGACAAGGACATACGCAAACCCTAGATAGCAATGCCGCATCGGTTTTGTCGTGAGCGATGCGGGGAGGGACGTGAAAATGGCAACTGCCCGGCCGAGACCTCAAGTGATGCGGCTCACTGAATCCGCCGCGGAGCGTATCAAGGCGGTCATGGCCAAGGCCGACCGGCCGATCACGGCTGTGCGCGTCGGCGTCAAGAACGGCGGCTGCGCCGGCATGGCCTATACGATGGAATATGCCGAGACCGTCGATCCGCTCGATGAAATCATCGAGGACAGGGGTGTGCGCATTCTCATCGACCCGAAGGCCGTGCTGTTCCTGCTCGGCACCGAGATGGACTACAAGGTCGACAAGCTGTCGGCGCAGTTCGTCTTCAACAATCCGAACCAGACCTCGGCCTGCGGCTGCGGTGAATCGGTGCAGATCGAGCCGGCGCGCGAAGCCGATCTCGGGGCTCAATCCTAGCGTCGCAGA
>JBAUCK010000027.1:0-6159 GCA_049677525.1 Xanthobacteraceae bacterium | reverse complement strand
AGCGACCTTACCGTTGCGCTGCGGGCGAGTTTTGTGAGCTGCCTGCCGAACTCGCTGGTCGGTTCGAGACGCGAATAGCGCCGATGCTGACTTTTGGAACCGGTGACACCGGTCCGGTCGTTTGCGTGCCGGGATGAATCAAGCCGGCGGCAATCATGGCACGGCCGTCCCGGGTCGGATCGCTCATTTCTTTGACATTTTCGCTAATGAGCTGGTCCGCGGCTTCGGGATGCCCAGTGTTGATCTTACGAAGATTGTTCACAAAGACCTTCGGATAAATCCAGCTTGACGACGGCGCCTTAAGACCCATGAAGTTTGCGATGTCAGCGACGAATGCGTTACAGTTGTAGAGCTCGACGCTCCAGAAGTTCGAGTGCGCTTGCAACTCTCTGATATGGGCGACGACTCTATCGTACTGATCCTTGTTGATCAGCACGCGATAGCGCGAAGTGATGTACTTGTCCTCAAGATCACCGTCGGTCCAGCCCGTATCCGAGGGGACCGGAACATAATGCCCCATGACCCACATCGAGGGGTCATCGCCCTTTGGCGAAAGCCCAGCAACGTTTTTCTTGCTGGGTGTCTCGCCGACGCGGCCGAATACAACAAAGGTGTGACCGTAATCCCATGATTGGCGAGAACGAAACTCGACGTAATACTGCCCGGATCCGCTCGCGGCATTTGCGGGCCGTACGGTCTGCGATTGTGAGCTGGTCTGCGCCCCGGCCGCCGAGAGGCCGAGCCCCATTGTGACAATCAATGTCAACAACACCGGCAGCCGAGTCTTACCCATCAGTCTCCGCCGCATGAATGTCTTCCCCCGTGACCGCAAGCGACGACCATCAAGCCACCAATTGGCGAAATCCCCGAACTCGACGGTCGTTAACCGCATTTAGCCGTCCCGAAACTACCACCAACTCGATTACTTTTGCAGGGGGCAAATATTGGGCAGCATCATGGATTTCTGATGCTGCAGTAAAATTGGCACGCGGAAAAAATCATAGAGAAATCTGAAGCTGAGCCATGGTCTCTGCGGGAGTGCTTTTCTTTAATCTCCAATTAACCATGGTTTGCCTTAATTAAATTTGCTGAGTGTGTCTTTTTAGCACTAGTGGCAGCATCATCCCGCTGGTTACTTTTACGTTCGTTATGACAAAGCAAAGGAGGGTGTATGAAAGCACTCGCTCTACTGACGGCGGCGGCGCTGACTCTCTTTAGCGTTGCGGCCTCTGCACAAACCTATGGCATCGGCAAGGGCAAAGCCCCGCCACCGGTTGTTACCAAAGGCTGAGAGATCAAGTGAATGTGGGGGACCGGCCATTGTGCCGGTTCCCCTAATCTTTTACAGCTTGGGTGGCCGCCACGCCTATGCTGCCAGGTCGATTTCCCGCGTAATGCTTTGCAGATGCCCGAGCAGCGCCCGCACATCGGCGAGCTGACCATGGCCAATGAACGGTCGGGATCGTGAGTGCGGAGCCGCGCGCGGTTATCTAAATTTTCAGCAGTGGAACGAGGCGTGCCGCTTCAATACGGTGTCCTGCAGCCGAGCGTGTAGTGCGGCCCCGCATAATTTGTTTTAGACCGGCTCGGCCATCGGGCAGATGACCGCCTTTGGGATTTGGAGCATCCCGCGTCGTCGGAAATTTCGGCCCATTCAAGTTTGTACATTTTGGCAAACCTGGTGACGCTTTCGGACAAAACGCGCGGTCGGTTTGCGCGTATCCAGTCACTGCGCCGTCAAATCTATGACAGTGCTGACTACCAAGAGGGCGTCCGCTCCTTCTTCGAGAGGCGCCCGTCCCAATTCCGTGGGTGATGAGACATTCCGAACCAGGGCTTATAAAAGTCAGCCAGCGATGTGTTCGGAATCGCAGCTCTCTCGATGCCAAGCTCCAATGGACGTTTTGGGTTTCGGCGTGCCCGGTGCGCAAGCAATGCTGCAAGCCATCATCACCGTGACACTCTCATTCATGGTTTTTACATTCGGTTGATTGCCATTCAGGTCGCGAGCGGTACCCTCACCCCCAGAGTCATTGCGCCGACTCTGCTGCAAGACCAGGTTGTGCGAAATACCGTCGGCCTTTTCATTTTCACATGACTATTTGCGAACGGCGTTCAGAATCGCATCGATGCGAAGGTCTATCAGCTTCCCTTGCTCGCCGCCGGCGTACTCGGCGTCTTGTCATTTGCGGGCTTTTTTTACTTGATCGATCACGCATCGAGAATTACCGCTGCCGATAACCATTCTGAGACACGTCGGCAACGGCGGCTTGCAGGTCATTCGCGACGCGGATGGCACGTTTTATTCTCGCATTACGCCGACTGAGATATTGTAGATGGCTGACCGGTTAATCAGTTCGCTGACGCGCGTCGGCGGTGACGGGTCAGTTGGGATATCGTTGCGTCAAGGCGCCGGCTGTGAGCACAACGATCAGTCGCTTATTCTATGCCTTACTCAGCCGCGACGAACGCACGGGTTTGCACCGGCCAGTCACTCTCAGGTGCAATGAGGTTTTCTACCCAGGCGGGGTCATAAATCGTGTCTAAATACTTTTCGCCGAGATCCGCGGATATGGCGACTATAGTGTCGCCACGTCCGAACTCCGGCGCTATTTGTTGTATGGCGGCCAGGACCGTTCCGGTGCTTCCCCCAACAAGTAAGTGATAATTTCGAACGAAAGAAAGACAAGCTTCAACCGTTTTTTCTTCGCTTACCGTGGCGATTCTATCCGGCTTGACGAGGTCCGCAAGCTTTGGTCGCACGCTCGCGCCGATGCCAGGGATGCTTCTTTTGCCGGGCGAGCCACCAAATGTGACAGAGCCTGCTGGCTCGACGGCCACAACCTTGATCCTTGGGAATACTTGACGAAGTCGCTCTGAGATTCCGGTCAGGGTACCAGTAGTGCCGGCCCCGACAAAAACCCAATCGACTTTATCAAATTCGCGCGCAATCTCATTTGCCGTTTGCTCGGCATGAACATTTTTGTTGGCAATGTTAGCATATTGATTGAGCCAGACTGCATTCGAGTCCGATTGCAGTATATGATCGATTGTCTTTATCCTGCTTCCTAAATATCCCCCAGCGGCGTCGCGATCTTCAACAACTATAACTTTTGCCCCATAGAGTTCCATACCTCTTAGAGTCGCGCGATTAGCGTTTGGATCGGCCACGCAAATAAATTTGTAGCCTTTGATGGCACATATCAAACTCAGCGCCAGTCCGAGGTTTCCTGATGACGATTCGATCAATACGGTTTCATTTGGCCTAGCTATACCCCGCTGTTCCAAGTCCTCAACAAGCCTATAGCAGTCTTGATCTTAATCGAGCCCGTTATATTGAACCCTTCCAACTTCAGAAACACGTCGTGACTTCCGGCAAAAGCCGGAAGACGATAAAACAAATCACGAAAGATCAACTGTAACGGCGTCTCGATGATCATCGTTCAACATCCCTTGAGCAGAAAGACCTACCTTGTTTCCTCGGACCACGAGCTGCCCTCGTGTTTTTTCGACCACCTAACTCTGGCTGTCGTCTGACAGCCAGGAAGCACGCAGACTGCCTATCCGCAGCGTTGTCGGCTGCGTCTCAACCGGCGTCTTGGTTTCGGCCGCGACAACGTCAGGTGCTTAAGCCAAAAACGCCGGTTTTCTCTATTTTCGGCCCACCGCATCGGCGAGCGCGTCCTTGCATGGGTCGCTGAGGTTGCCAAGAACCCCCTTCATGCAAGCGACGACGCGGCGGACGCCGCTCTTGCCAGCGCAGCTTTTCGTTACATCCGCCTTGCACGCTTTGCCTACGGCGGCAATCTTGGCCAACCTGGCCTGGCACGGCTCGGAAAATTCCGTGAGGTGCTCTTTGACGCAGGCACTGAGGCGACCCTCGCCGGGTTGAACTCCGGCACACTTCGCCTTGATATCGGCTGCGCAAGCTCCCGCCTGCCCGCGTTGCTGTGCCATTGCAACGGTTGCGGAAAGTAGCACCGCCGCGCCGATTACTATAAGGCTCTTCATCATAGCTTCATCTCCTCGACAAACCCTCTGCCAAGGAAATATTCGCCATTTCCGAGCTTCCCCGCAAGCCCACATCGACATTCATCTTGGCGACACCGCCCCGACAATGCAGAGGCTTACTGACGTCTGCTGATGATGCTGTGGACGGCTCCTCCACCCGGCGCGCGAGCGCCATGGATGTGGGCGCTGTTAAGGCTCCCACGATTCGGAGGAGCTACCTATGCAAACGGTCACGACAATCGGACTAGATATCGCGAAGTCAGTCTTTCAGGTCCACGACGTCGACGCGGGGGGTATGGACGCGATCCCGCGGATTGGTACTGTTTAGTGAGGGGACAGCTGATGCGAGGCGGCTTCCCGTTCTTTGGCTTCGTAGTACTCAGCTGAGAATTTAATTGACCATCGCGAGAAGAACGAACGCAATTTCTGAGTGGGCTTCTCGGCGCCCAAACGCTCCGCGACATGCGCGTTACTCAGCCACCTCACCGCCGATGTGAGGCCGGCGGTGCGCTCGAGACTGTCAAACGCCGCGGCGCCGGCTATCTCTGCCTGGCGATAACGAAACTCGACCTTTTTGATCAGGTACAGGCTCTTGATGGCTTTATAATTCTTGGATACGACCTGAACGAACGGATGTTTTTTGGCCTGTGGCCATGCGGCCGGGTACACTGGTAGCACCAGCAGCTTACTCTTGGCGATGACCGTTGCCAGCGGATGCAAGAGTTGCGTCCAAGCCGGCCAGGACGTGAACTTGGCAAACAATACCGCGTGCATCGCCGTCGCAGCCCCGAAAGAGATCGGGAGCCAAAGTACCGCGCCCAGGATCACGAGCAATGCGGTGTTCGGCGTGAGATGCCGGCATTTTCGGAACACCCATGCCATGCCGCCTTCAAAGGCAACATGCACAGCATGTTCGAACGCCCGGTAGCTAATCTTCCGCCGGATCCACGACCAGCTCCGACGGATCGTTTCACTCCACCGTCGAAATTTCGTCTCAGAGAGCGGAAGGGAGCGCAACGCGCCGTTTATAATAGCAACAATGCCATCGCCAAGAACCCTAGCCGCGAAGAGCGGAAACCAGACAAGCTGCATTGCCAGAGGGAAGGCGTAATCGAACAGTCGCATCAAGATTGAAAGAATGAAACGCAGGAGTTTGTTGGCGGCTAGCACAACAAAAACAAGTGGAATGATGAACACGTCGTCAAGCGACGGGTGATGGTAACGGGTCACAGTGCAACGGTTCCCAAGGGATCGTATCCGCTCAATCTAGCACACTGGAAGGGGCAGGCGTGAGTTTCAGGCGCAGATGTCCGCAATCGGCCATGAACTGCCGCGACGTCTCACAGCGGCCGTGTCCGCATTGCCCCCCGAAAGCTGCCGCGACTGTCGCCGACCGTCTTGTCCGCTGAGGGCCGTGAACTTCAACAGTCGGCATTTTTATCCCGATTTTGCCCTCTTGCGCTTTGTTTTCCTATTCTTCACGAGATAGGCGCCGACTTTTTTCGACGAATGGCCAGCAGCTTTCACAGCTGCTTTCAAACGCGCAGGGGTGACCTTAAATTTCTTAGACCAGTAGCGGACCTCGTAAGGCTGACTGAGTGCTATCAGAGCTTTGTCGCGAGAAATGTGCTTTTGCAGTTTTATGTAGGCTTCAACCTTTCTTGCCGAATGGCCGACTTTTTTCACGGCGGATTTAAGCTTCGCCGGTGTCACCTTGAGTTTCTTCGACCAGTATCGGACCTCATATGGCTCGCGTAATGCGATTAGGCGACGGTCGGAACCGCCACGCTTTGTTTTATTGTCAGGCATGTCTGTCTCCCGCTCTCGCGCTGCCTCACCCTGAGTCTCCAGGAGGGGCTCTTATCGCGTCAAGCGAAAAGACTGGAAGGGCTCAGGAGCGAACACTGCCGATATCCGCTTCCGGTCATTGCTGCCGCGACGAGCATTTAGCTCCGCGTCCGCTTTACCCCCGAAAGCCGCCGCGACAATCGCCCAACGACGTGTCCGCTAAAAAGCCGACTCTTTGACTGCAGTGTCCGCTTTTCCCTCGAAAGCGGACACTGGCCGCTGATCACGTGACGTCTGCTAAGGGCGCTCGTGCAACCTCGGGCAATCGCTTATCACTTCCATCAGCTACAACGCCGAGCA
>JBAUCK010000026.1:0-3143 GCA_049677525.1 Xanthobacteraceae bacterium | reverse complement strand
CCGCACTGGCGACCGCTCTGGTTGCCAGCGTCGCCGATCCGAAGGTGTTCCGATCAGGAAGGGACTTCTCGGCCTGGATCGGGCTTGTCCCCAAGCAGAACTCGAGCGGAGGCAAGGACAGGCTCGGCAGTATTAGCACACGAGGCGATCGCTATCTGCGCAGCCTGTTCACGACCGGCGCGCTCGCCGTCATCCGCTACAAGAACGCTTGAGGGTTGGTTTTCCACACCAGCAGTCCATCCTTGTCGACCTTTAAGAGCGCGCGGAGGCCATACAGCAACGGCACGATGAAACCGTCCGGGCAGGTGTAGTCGGCGGGCTTCTCGTAGAACGGAGTGGTCGGCTTCGAACGCAAGTATTTGGGGTTCTTCTCGGCGGCCTTGTTGGGGTCGTAGATCTGGGCGGCATATTCCATTAGGTTAAGCCGATGGGTGTTAGTGCCGCCGACGGAAGAAATGAACGCGGCTTAGACGGCTGCCGGACCGGTGGCTGAATTTAATGCACGCGGGACGCGGCACATGATACTCTGCCATTCATGCGCGGCCTGAGAAAATTCATCCGGGACCAAAAGACGGGCAGTTTTTTGGCTGTCTGCGTAGCCTATTCGCTTGCGATCCAAGCTCTGATGGCAAGCGTAGGGCTAGGAATGTCCGCTGCCTCGGCGAGCGGTCAAGTTGGTTTCGTCATCTGTAGTTTTGCCCACGCGCCTGCTATTCAATCGCCGACGACGCCGAATGATAAGCAGGCGCCAGATTCGCAGTTGCAATGCCCGTTTTGTTTTGTCGCGGCACAAAGTGCCGGTCATGTGGCGGCGTTGGCTGATGCGCCAGCGTTTTCGGCCTACACTGGCTCGTTGCTTGCCGGTACGCTCGGTGATGCTGGCGATGTGTCGTTTGTCCCTGTTTTCCACCGCACCCTCGGTGATCCTCGGGCACCCCCGTTTATCTCTGTCTGACGCTCGAACCGACGCCGCTTTTGTGGCGCCGTCACTCATGCGCTTACGGAGAACATCATGCGCTCATTGTCGAAACTCGTCGTCGCGGCGATGCTCATCGCGGCCGCCTTTCCCGCATTCGCTCAAGGAACCGGAACGTCCATCGCAGTCGAACAGCCGTGGTCCCGGGCAACGCCCGCGGGCGCTCAAACTGGTGCCGTCTATATGACGTTGGACAATAAAACGACCAGCGCGGATCGCCTTACAGCCGCCTCGTCCGACGTTGCCGATAAAGTGCAAATTCATGAAATGTCTGTCGTCAACGGCGTAATGCAAATGCGCCAGCTTGCCGACGGCCTTTCCGTTCCCGCTGGGGGATCGGTGGTACTTAAGCCCGGCACCTACCATGTCATGCTTATTGGGTTGAAGAAGCCACTCACAGCCGGCGAAACTTTCCCGCTGAAGCTTACATTTGAAAAAGCTGGGAATATTTCTGTCACGGTGCCGGTCCAGGCTATGGATGCGACGCAGGACAAAAAGGGAGGCGGAATGGGAGGCATGGGCAACATGGAGATGAAGTAATGCGCGGACGCCAAATCATTATAGCGGCTCTGGCGGGCGTTGCGGGCTTTGCGGCGGTCGCTTTGGGGGCAGCCTACTTCGTATCCAAACACGAGTCTGGATCAGGCGTCGGGGTGGCGGCGGTCGGAGGTCCGTTCTCACTTGTTGACGATAACGGATCCCCGGTCACCGAACGCACGCTCGCCGGCAAGCCGTCGGTGATGTATTTCGGCTATACGTTTTGTCCCGATGTGTGTCCAACTACATTGTTGGACATGTCGCGCTGGATTAAGAAACTCGGCCCCGACGCCGACAAGCTCAATTACGTGTTCGTGACCGTCGATCCGGAGCGAGACACGGCAAAGCTTATGCACGCATATCTATCGTCGTTCGACAACCATATCCGAGGCTACACGGGAACGCCGGAACAGATCGCCAAGACCGCGCGCGAATATCGAGTCTATTACAAGAAGGTTCCGACCGATGACGGCGGCTATCTCATGGATCATTCGGCCATTATTTATCTGATGGGGCCCGATGAGAAATTCGTGAGCATCATTGCCTATCAGGAGGATGATGCGTCGGCACTCGCGAAGCTCAAAAATTTGGTTTCGCTAACTCCCTCCTCTTAGTTTTCTGTTCTTCGGGTATGCCGAAGATCGGCTGTCGCCCAGCTTCCGAAAACGCTCATATCGGAAATCGGCCCTTACCTGCCGTGACGACCTTCTGGTACGTGTCGACTTTCGGGGGCGAAGCTGACGCCAGCGGCCCCATGAGCGAGCGTGATAACATGGGACCTTCCCGCATCGGTGCCGGTGTGGCTTGTGGCTCCTGCTGAAACGTGGGACGCCGCACTGAAGCAACTCCGCAGCCTCGCGACTGTCGTCGGGCTATCGGTGTCGTTTGGTCCCTTTGCGTTCGGGTGCTCCGAGCGACCTAAGAGAACTCTGGGTCCAAGGCTACGCTCGCTACCACAGAGACTGCGTGGAATGGACCGACAGTTGCGTGAACTGCTCGCGTATCGACCGGGACAGCGGCTATAGCTGCTCGAATATCGGCATCGCCTGCCAGCCAAAGGGAGTAGTGTGCATACGTGTGCACTAAGTGACCCTGTGATGCCCGAGAGGCATTAGGGGCCTTTAGCGAATCCACTGGTACGTTTTTGCGGCAAGTAGCCGTAAGGCGTGTGTATCGTCGTTGGGAGTGCCAAGTTTCACTCGTTCATGGCACCGACAAGAGCCTTCAGTGAGTGACTCCAGGAAGCCCGTACATTCGCTTCGCGCCCCCTGGCCGCTAGTGATACACACAAATGAATTGTGGTTTGGCTTTGCAGATGAAGCGCTTGTGCGCGGTGGCCCGTGAACCACGGGAAAATCATCAACCCCCCTTATAAGCCCATGTGATCGGCGAGAAAGGCTTCGGTTGCTTGCGCGACCGTATTTTCCCCGTCGAGATAGCCCTCGTCGGCGAGGCGATCGACCTGGCCTTCGGGGACTTCTATCAGGGCAAGATAGACCCCGCGGCTCTTGCGCGCGCGATGTGCCTTCACCCTTGTCGTGGAGGTGGAACGGGCTTCGGTCACTGCGGCTTCTCCATTTCGGTTTGGAGCTGTCTCGGTGGTGGTCTTTAGAGTCTAATCTCAGAAGGA
>JBAUCK010000025.1:0-9654 GCA_049677525.1 Xanthobacteraceae bacterium | reverse complement strand
TGATCTTGGTGTCCTTCTTGAAGCCCTTCGGCCCGGCAACGCCCTGGCGGCCTTCGAGCAGTTCGGCAAGGCGGCCATAGACGTTGCGGTCGAGGATCGCCTGCTCGTCGTCGCGGTCCTTGGCGAGACGCTCGATCTCTTCCCGCTCGATGGCGAGCGCACGCTCGTCCTTCTCGACGCCGTGGCGATTGAAGACACGGACTTCGACGACGGTGCCCTGGACGCCCGGCGGCACGCGTAGCGAGGTGTCGCGCACGTCGGACGCCTTCTCGCCGAAGATGGCGCGCAGAAGCTTTTCTTCCGGCGTCATTGGGCTCTCGCCCTTCGGCGTGATCTTACCAACGAGAATGTCACCGGCGCGGACTTCGGCGCCGATATAGACGATGCCGGCCTCATCGAGATTCTTCAGCGTCTCTTCGGAGACGTTGGGAATATCGCGGGTGATTTCCTCGGGGCCGAGCTTGGTGTCGCGGGCCATGACTTCGAATTCCTCGATATGGATCGAGGTGAAGACGTCGTCCTTGACGATGCGCTCAGAGAGCAGGATCGAGTCTTCGAAGTTGTAGCCGTTCCACGGCATGAACGCGACCAGCGCATTCCGCCCGAGCGCGAGCTCGCCGAGATCGGTCGAGGGACCGTCGGCGATGATGTCGCCCTTGCTCACCTGATCGCCCACTTTCACCAGCGGACGCTGGTTGATGCAGGTGTTCTGGTTCGAGCGCTGGAACTTCATCAGCCGGTAGATGTCGACGCCGGGCTTGGTCGGATCCTGCTCATCGGTGGCGCGGATCACGATACGGGTGGCGTCGACCTGATCGACCATGCCGGTGCGGCGGGCGGCGATCGCGGCGCCCGAGTCGCGGGCGACGACGCCTTCCATGCCGGTGCCGACGAACGGCGCTTCGGCGCGAACCAGCGGCACGGCTTGCCGCTGCATGTTCGAGCCCATCAGCGCGCGGTTGGCGTCATCGTTCTCGAGAAACGGAATGAGCGCCGCCGCCACCGAAACGAGCTGCTTCGGCGACACGTCCATGAAGTCGACTTTGTCCGGCGGAATAAGCTGCACGTCGCCGGCGTGGCGCACCACGACGAGATCGTCGGTGAAGCGGCCCTTGGCGTCGATCGCCGAATTGGCCTGCGCCACCGTGTAACGGCCTTCCTCCATCGCCGAGAGATAGATCACCTCGTCGGTGACGCGGCCGTCCTTCACTTTGCGGTACGGCGTCTCGACGAACCCGTATTTGTTCACCCGCGCAAAGGTCGCGAGCGAATTGATCAGACCGATATTTGGCCCTTCCGGCGTTTCGATCGGGCAGATGCGGCCGTAATGCGTGGTGTGCACGTCGCGCACTTCGAAGCCAGCGCGCTCGCGCGTCAGACCGCCCGGGCCAAGCGCCGAGAGACGCCGCTTGTGCGTGATCTCCGACAACGGATTGGTCTGGTCCATGAATTGCGACAGCTGCGAGGAGCCGAAGAACTCGCGCACGGCGGCAGCCGCCGGCTTGGCGTTGATCAGATCCTGCGGCATCACCGTGTCGATATCGACCGACGACATGCGCTCCTTGATGGCGCGTTCCATGCGCAACAGGCCGATGCGGTACTGATTCTCCATCAGCTCGCCGACCGAGCGCACCCGGCGATTGCCGAGATGGTCGATGTCGTCGATCTCGCCCTTGCCGTCGCGCAGGCCGACCAACGTCTTGATCACCGAGAGGATGTCGTCCTTGCGCAGGATGCGCACGGTGTCATCGACGGTGAGATCCAGACGCATGTTCATCTTGACGCGGCCGACCGCGGACAGGTCGTAACGCTCCGAATCGAAGAACAGCGACTGGAACATATTCTGCGCCGTGTCGATCGTCGGCGGCTCGCCCGGACGCATGACGCGATAGATGTCGAACAGCGCTTCCTCGCGCGTCATGTTCTTGTCGATCGCGAGCGTGTTGCGGATATAGGCGCCGACATTGATGTGATCGATGTCGAGGATCGGCAATTCCTTGTAGCCGTGCTCAATCAGCTGCTTGAGCGGCGTCTTGCCGACATTGATCTCCCACTCGCCGTCTTTCTTCTGGGTGCCGGTGATCTCTTCGCCGGCCTCGACATAAATTTCGCCGGTCTTGGCGTTGACGAGATCTTCCGCGAGATAATGGCCGATCAATTCCGGATCGGTCATCCGCAGCGCCTTCAGGCCTTTTTCGGCGAGCTGGCGCGCCGAGCGCACCGTGAGCTTCTTGCCCTCTTCAAGCACCACCTTGCCGGTATTGGCGTCGACCAGGTCGCTGATCGCCTTGTAGCCGCGCATGCGGTTGGCATCGAACGGCACGCGCCAGCCGTCCTTGGTGCGCTTGTACGGCACCTGCTTGTAGAAGGTGTTGAGGATCTCTTCGCCGCTGAGCCCGAGCGCGTAGAGCAGCGAGGTGACCGGAATCTTGCGGCGACGGTCGACGCGCGCATAGACGATGTCCTTGGCATCGAACTCGATGTCGAGCCAGGAGCCGCGATAGGGAATGATGCGAGCGGCGAACAACAGCTTGCCCGAGGAATGCGTCTTGCCCTTGTCGTGATCGAAGAACACGCCGGGCGAACGGTGCATCTGCGAAACGATGACGCGCTCGGTGCCGTTGACGATGAAGGTGCCGTTATTGGTCATGAGCGGGATGTCGCCCATGTAGACATCCTGCTCCTTGATGTCCTTCACCGACTTGGCGCCGGTCTCTTCGTCGATATCGAACACGATCAGGCGCAGCGTCACTTTCAGCGGGGCTGCGTAAGTCATGCCGCGCTGGCGGCACTCGTCGACGTCGTATTTCGGCGGCTCGAATTCGTATTTGACGAATTCCAGCATCGACGTGTTGGAGAAGTCCGAAATCGGGAACACCGATTTGAACACGGCCTGCAGGCCCTCGTCGGTGCGGCCGCCTTGCGGCTCCAGCACCATCAGGAATTGGTCGTAGGACGCCTTCTGAACCTCAATGAGGTTCGGCATCTCCGCGACTTCCCTGATTTTTCCGAAAAACTTGCGAACGCGCTTCCGACCAATAAACGTCTGCGCCATTATGTCCTCTCGCTCAATCGAACCGTAAGGCCGAGCCGCCGGCCGCTCTACCGTCTGCTCGGACCGCGCCCTCGAACCCATCGCCATGAGGCGCTAGGCCATTGGCGTTGAGGTCCGAGGTATCCCGGGCGATCAAGGCGACTCTCCAGAAGGCCGCAATCCATCGCGACCGTCGGGACAGGCGTCGAGTGCCCTATTTTCCGGTGATTCGGTTGTGACACCCAATCACCACAACGTAACTGCCGCGAACGGCACACAAGATGATTCCGGGGCCAAAGCCCCGAAATCACCGATATTCACTATCTGGAACCCCGGTTAAGCGCCGCGCCCGCCCGGGGGTCCCCCTTAAGTAAGTACTTCTTACTTAAGCTCAACCTTGGCGCCGACTTTTTCGAGCTGCGCCTTGATCTTGGCGGCGTCGTCCTTGTTGGCGCCTTCCTTGACGGTCTTCGGTGCACCTTCGACCAGATCCTTGGCCTCCTTGAGGCCCAGGCCCGTAATCGCGCGCACTTCCTTAATGACCTCGATCTTCTTGTCGCCGGCAGCGGCGAGAACGACCGTGAATTCGGTCTTCTCTTCGGCGGCGGGCGCCGCTGCGCCTGCGGGACCTGCCGCGACCGCAACGGCGGCAGCGGCGGAAACGCCCCACTTCTCTTCCAGCAACTTGGCGAGTTCGGAAGCCTCGAGCACAGTGAGGCTTGAGAGGTCGTCGACGATTTTCTGCAGATCAGCCATTACTAATGTCCTTCGATTCTAACCTTATGAGTTGAAGCAGCTTCAGGCTGCCGCGCTTTCACCGCTCTTTGAGGCATAGGCCTGGACCACGCGGGCGACTTTCGACGCAGGGGCAACCACCACCTGCGCGATCTTGGTCGCCGGCGCCTGGATGAGGCCGACGATCCTCGCCCGCAGCTCGTCGAGGGACGGCAAGGCGGCGAGCGCCTTGACTCCGTTCGGATCGAGCGAGGTCTTGCCCATCGCTCCCCCAAGAATGACGAACTTCTCGTTCGCCTTGGCGAAATCGACGGCGACCTTCGGCGCCGCTATGGGATCGCCCGAATAGGCGATCACGGCCGGCCCCTTGAGCAGGGGCGCGATCGAAGCAACGTCAGAGCCCTCAAGAGCGATTTTCGCGAGGCGATTCTTCGCGACCTTCACGCTCGCACCAGCTTGCCGCATCTGCCTGCGCAGAGACTGCATCTGAGCGACCGTCAGACCGGAATAATGAGCAACGACGACGACCTTGGTGGTCTTGAAGACCTCCCCAAGCGACGCCACGGCTGCACTTTTTTCCGCGCGATCCACCAGCTCTCTCCGGTTGGCGGTCCGTCTCTACGGAACTCGCCGGGTTGTGCCGGCCGTCCCGCAAAGATCAATCGACACGCAAGTCGACGAACCGAGGCAGGACGACATTTAACCCTGCCCCCCAGGCTCGGCTTTCGTCGCACAGCTTTCGCCATGCGCGTTCGCCGCCCTGGGCCGTCGAGGTCAGAACCGAAAGGCAATAGGCCACCTGAAGAAGTCCTTGGACCTCAACAGGAAGCGCTGCTTTCGTCCTTCACCCGTCTATGCTGGCTTTCTCGTTTAAGCCGTTTCCGGCGCCCGCAGTCTCGGACAGGAAATACGCTCTAGAAATTCGCTAAGTGCTTCATCCTCTTAGGTAATCCGACAGGCATCAGCTCCAAGAGGCCGTTTCACTCATCAATTTTCGAGAAGCGCACAAAGGCGCGCCGACAAACCGGGCCGGCACGCCCTCGGCTGTTCTTTAGCGGCTCTCTGCAAGCTTGCCAAGTGATGAATCTGGTGAATTCGCCACTTAGCGTTTTTGCCAGCCGTTTAGCCGATCAGTGGGCCTGGTCCGATCCCGGGAACAGCGTTCCCGGCTCGATCTTCACGCCGGGACCCATGGTCGAGGAAATGGCCACCCGGTTGATAAAGTGGCCCTTGGCGCCCTGGGGCCGCGACTTCTGCACGGCATCGGCGAAAGCGCGGATATTCTCGACCAACTTCTCTTCGCTGAACGAGGCCTTGCCGACGCCGGCCTGGATGATGCCGGCCTTTTCGACGCGGAACTCGACCGAGCCGCCTTTGGCGCCTTTGACGGCGCTGGTGACATCCATGGTCACCGTGCCGACCTTCGGGTTCGGCATCAGGCCGCGCGGGCCGAGAACCTTACCGAGACGGCCGACCAGCGGCATGAGATCCGGCGTTGCCACGACGCGATCGAAATCGATGGCGCCGCTCTGCACTTTCTCCACCAGATCCTCGGCGCCGACGACATCGGCGCCGGCAGCCTTGGCCTCGTCAGCCTTGGCGCCGCGCGCGAACACCGCGACCCGCTGGGTGCGGCCGGTGCCGTTCGGCAAATTGACGACGCCGCGCACTTGCTGGTCGGCATGACGCGGATCGACGCCGAGATTCATGGCGATTTCCACGGTCTCGTCGAACTTGGCCTTGGCGCGTTCCTTGACCATCTTCACCGCTTCGGCAAGCGGATAGAGCTTCTCGCGATCAACGCCCTCGCGCGCCTTGGTCGTGCGTTTTCCAAGCGTGCTCATGCTTTCACCTCTAGCCCCATCGAGCGCGCCGATCCTTCGATCATGCGCATCGCCGCTTCAATCGTGTCGCAGTTCAGGTCCTTCATCTTCTGCTCGGCGATCTCGCGCACCTGCGCTTTGGAGACCGAGCCTGCGATATCGCGCCCGGGCGTCTTCGAGCCGCTCTCGAGCTTCGCCGCATTTTTGAGGAAGTGCGACACCGGAGGGTTGCGCATTTCGAAGGTGAACGAGCGGTCGGCATAGACCGTAATCGTCACCGGGATCGGCGTGCCCTTCTCCATCTTCTGGGTCTGGGCGTTGAACGCCTTGCAGAACTCCATAATGTTGAGGCCGCGCTGGCCCAGAGCAGGACCGATCGGGGGCGACGGATTGGCCGCCCCGGCCGGCACCTGCAGCTTTACATAGCCGGTAATTTTCTTCGCCATTCTCTACTCCTGTTAGTGGTGCGGATATCGGCGGCCGGCGGGCCGCCTCACCTCCCACGCCGTCACCCTCGCCCAGGCCGAAGTCGGATATTTTCGACTTCGGTCACTTTCATGCGCGAACTCGGGAACACCCGAGTTCGCTGGGAACGAGGTATTCTACAATTTCTCCACCTGACCGAATTCGAGCTCGACCGGGGTAGCGCGGCCAAAGATCGACACCGCGACCTTGAGCCGCGAGCGTCCCTCATCGACCTCTTCCACTGTGCCGTTGAACGAAGCGAACGGCCCATCCGACACGCGCACCTGCTCGCCCACTTCGAACGACACCGAGGGCTTGGGCCGTTCGACGCCTTCCGCCACCTGGTGAATGATGCGCTCAGCCTCGGCATCGGACAGCGGCATCGGCTTATTGTCGGAGCCGAGGAAGCCCGTCACTTTCGGCGTGTTCTTGATCAGGTGATAGGCCTCGTCGGTCAGCTGCATCTTCACGAGCACATAGCCCGGAAAGAACTTGCGCTCGGCGTCGACTTTGCGCCCGCGCCGCACCTCGATGACCTTCTCTTTGGGCACCAGAATCTCTTCGAACAGGGCCGACAGCCCGCGCTGTTTGGCTTGTTCACGGATCGAATCCGCCACCTTGTTCTCGAAATTCGAATAGGCGTGGACCGCGTACCAACGGTTCGTCATGTCAAGAAATCCAAATCATGAGTTTGCATGTCATGAAAATCGCATTGCAGGGTTTACCCATTGATGCCGAGCAGGAAACTCACGGCGATACGCATGATCTGATCCGCGGCGAGAAAGAACAGCGACGTGACCACCACCATCACGAACACCATAATGGTGGTGACGGTGGTTTCCTTGCGCGTCGGCCAAGTGACCTTCTGGCCCTCGGCACGCACTTCCTGCATGAACTTGAACGGGCTTACCTTCGCCATGGCATGATCCAATAGAATTCCTCGCCCCCGCCCAACTTCAAGGACGAGACCGGCTAGCGGTTCTTTTGGGGATTAGGTTCGTCGCGGAAGTCCGATACCGGGCCGCTGACGATGCCAGCTTCCTATCTCTCGCCGCTCCAAGCGTCAAGAAGTAAAGTCCCGCCTGCACTTTAAATAGTTAGCCTGTCAGTGTTTTCCAGCTGGCTGGGCTGTGGGTTCAGCGGCGCGCCTGGCAGGAGTGGAGGGCCTTCGTGAGCCAAGCGACTACAGCGGCTTGGAAAAAGTGCAACAAAAACCAGACCCGAACGACGTCAATTAGATACGCAGGATTTGTCTCACGCCTGGCCGGCCCATTGGTCGAAGCCGGCCGGTTGCTCCATCCGATAGCAGAAGCCCCGACCGCGAGGTCAGGGCTTCGCGTGCGACCGCGCCCAGAAGGGGCAAACCTGCCAAACGCGCCCGGCACGATTAGAAGTGTAACAACAAAAGCCCCGGCAGGGGGAAGCTGCCGGGGCCAGGGGCATTGGGGAACCTTTAGGCTAACGGCGAATCGTATCGCACACGCAGCGTGACCGCTCGGTGACGCTTTCCACAGGCTATCGCTTGAGCGCGAGTCTCCTGGACGACAGCGGTATCTTTTTGCCCGTTCGATCCGTGAAGGAATACTTCAGCACGAACCGGCCTTCACGCGCATGCTTGCGCCATGGGATAGGATGGGCCTTCCCCAATTGGCGGCGACACTGGCGATCAGGCAGCGGGCATCACATGCGGGCCGCCGTTGAATGGGAAATCACGGCCCGCAAACCGCTACTAAGTCAGCTTCAATGTTAAGCCCGACGTCGGGTTCGGTCACGCTGGGGGCTGGTACGGTCGACCTCGCGGTAATCGGCTAACCGATGACCGAGTTCACCACCGAGCCGCGCCACTATTTGCAACAATCCACGCTGCCGTTCCAAACCGCGATGCACGAAATCTTCCTCAAGATCGGCGGTCGAGACTAAAAGCTCGGCGAGTTGCCGATAGCATTTAGCGAAGGGTGCCGACGTCGTGTCATCCGCCAATAGCTCACACCGATTAGCTTGGGAGCGGCAACGCTCTGCGGCCGCAAGAAGGTCAAACATTACTCGCGCCCCGTTTACTGACCGAGCGCAAAGTATCGCGTCCGCTTCCCTCGATGACAAGTTGGGGTTGTGGATAACAGTATTGGGGTGAGTGTGGCCCCGACCGAAATGTTCCGAGGCACACCGGCCAGGGCCACCGAGCGTCGGCCGCAGGTAAAGCCGGCGCTCGCAGTAACAACCCCGACGATGCACAGACATTCATTCGATCCGGCCCGGCCATCCCGCCGGGCTGCGTCAGCGTGACTCTACGAACGGGTCCAGCTTCGGGCGGCTGTTATCCTGGGCGGATGCCTCGGTCCGATTTTGATAGTAGTCGAGAACAAACAAACGAATAGCGGAGGACAGATTAGGGTGCTGGCGTTCAATGTCGATCTGCCCCACCAACTTCGAGAGAGGCGTATCCTTTGCGTTGGCAATGGACCTCAGAGCACGCCAAAAAGCATCCTCAAGACTGACGCTAGTTTTGTGACCAGCAACTACTATGGAACGCTTGACGACGCCCGGACAGCGTCAGCTGCTATCTATTGACGAAAGCGACATGGGCACCCGGAAAACGTTTATCCTGGGCTGATCATCTCTCGCTTTCGCGTCCGAGCAAATTGGTATTTGTCGAGGTCTTGTAAAAATCCTGTCATAATCGGGACAGCCTTGCCGATAAATTCCAGCAAGGGAGTAAATTGGTTTTGATTTCACAGAATCCCCCCGCGAGTCCCTTGCAGGGTCTCGCCGCTCAATTCGAGCACGACCGCTTGCGGTCGGCGGTCGAGGCCCCGGCAGTAATCGTCAGGGGCCTCTCCGCCATTTAGCCGGCACGCCAAACCATCCCCCGGCCCACAGCAAATCCTATGGCGTCACCGCCACATCGCGATGCAACCTGGAAAGAGCGTGTTCGGCTTAACCACGGCGCGACCACGCCAATGCGGCGTGTTGGTCATGGCAATTTGTGAAAGGACTCCCCCCGTTTCGACCGTAATGCGCAAGGACGGAATTAGTTCCTTCGGGGAACAAGGATAAAATTATGCAGCCGCCTTCTACTTCTCCCGCAGCCGCATGACCGTTAGGTCGTTGGGGATAAGCGTGCTCTGCTACAAATCGGCCACACCGGGCGGATAGATCGACCGCCCCCGTCATTTCCTGCTCATCGGCGAAGTGATAGGCAGCGGGGGCCAAACCGCTGGGAGGCGATCCAAACACAGCAAATGTAGGACGACTCATACAACGTCCCGCACCTGTTGCCGACGCGACGTCTGCGAAGCGCCGCGTCACCCCGCCTGTGGAAAGGTGTGGGCGAAAAGAGATAAAATTGTGTTCAGCCCGGCCATCGCGCCGGGCTTTTTTATTCCGCTGACGGCAGCCCATTCGTCAGCCACGGCAAGACGGCGAGTGCTGCGCCAAAACAACCCCGTCAGCCGGCGCGATTTCGTTACCTCGGATCGGCGGCCGGCACGTTCGACGTCGTCGTCGTGGGTTTCTTCCGTTTCCGACTTAGCGTTGCGCCCAAAAATTTGTGGCGTGCTCGCGACGAATGCGCTGCTGTTCGTCATAGGGACGAACGTA
>JBAUCK010000024.1:0-60326 GCA_049677525.1 Xanthobacteraceae bacterium | reverse complement strand
ACGCGTACCCGGCAATCTGCTGCCCAATGACGCCGCAAGCCCGTCCGCGCAACCGAGCAGCCGTCTATTGAACGCGCGCGCCGCGCCGCCACCGCGCGATGGGCTCAAGGGGTTGCGCAGCGTCGTCGACGAGGTCGAGGATCTCGGCTCGGCTTCGGCACAAGCTGCCAAATCGGCGCGTGATACGCGCGACTTCTATGGCAACCCTTCGCCCCAACGTTATGCCGACGACGACGACCTGCCGCCGACCCGCGCCCGCGTCGAGCCACGATTTACCGCGGACGATTCCGATGTCCTCGAAGAAGCGCCCCAGATGCACTCGCTCGAGCCATCCTATGAGATGGTCGAGCACGCCACGGCATTTCCCCGGCCGGGGGCACGGGGTTATGCGCGCGATCACGACGATCATTATGAAGAGCCGCGCCCGCCGCGATCCTATCGCGGCTATGCCCAGCTTGCCGTCGTCTTGATTATTCTTGCCGGCCTCACCGCCACGGTATCGTGGCAGTGGTCCAACATCACCCATCTCTATCAGTTTTTCTCGCATCTGCGGTCACGGCAAACCCAGTCGGCGCAGGCGCCGACGGCGGAGCCGAAATTCCCCGGACGCGTGCCGCAAGACCAAGGCGCCGGCACGTCCTCCGGCGCCGCGCCGAGCAGCCAGGCCGGTCCCGCAGTCGCCCAGCGCGTCGTGCTCTATCAGGAAGATCCGAACAATCCGCAAGGCAAGCAATTCGTCGGCTCCGCCGTTTGGCGCACCGAAACCGTGTCGCCCGGCACCGGGCTTGCGCCGGAACTCGAGGTCCGCGCGGACATCGAAATTCCCGAACAGCACATAACCATCACCTGGACGCTGCGCCGTAACACCGACCAGGCGCTTCCGGCCAGCCATACGATCGAGATCATGTTCAATCTGCCGCCCGACTTTTCCGGCGGCGGCGTCGCCAATGTGCCCGGCGTTCTGATGAAAGAATCCGAGCAGGCGCGCGGCACCCCTCTTGCAGGCCTTGCCGTGAAAGTCACCAACGGTTTCTTCCTGATCGGCCTGTCCGCGGTCGATGCCGACTTGCAGCGCAATGTTCAATTGCTCAAGAGCCGGCCGTGGTTCGATATTCCGATCGTCTATAACAATGGCGGCCGCGCCATTCTGGCGTTGGAAAAGGGTCCGCCCGGCGATCGCGCTTTCGCTGATGCCTTTGCCGCCTGGGGCAATTAAGCTTGAGAATATGCCGCGCCACCGTCGTGCGAGAGTTCGAGACCGGAGTTGCGAGTGAGGACACGTGCGAAGATGAGTGCGTCCGACGCGAGAAAGCCCACTCCTGTCGATAATCCCCACGTCGCCTCGGCGCTGCGCACGTTCGCCACCGAATCCGGCGGGCTGAACGCGCTGACCGCGGCCATGTCGGACGGTCTCGGCGCGCGCTTCACCGCGGCGGTGGAAACCATTCGCCAAGCGCGCGGCCGCGTCATCGTCACCGGCATGGGCAAATCTGGTCATGTCGCGCGCAAGATCGCAGCCACGCTCGCTTCGACCGGCACGCCGGCCTTCTTCGTCCATGCCGCCGACGCGAGCCACGGCGACCTCGGCATGATCACGTCGGACGACGTGATGCTGGCGCTGTCATGGTCGGGCGAGACCGAAGAGCTGAAAGACCTGATCACCTATTCCCGGCGCTTCCGCATCTCGCTGATCGCCATCACGGTGAATGCCGACAGCACGCTCGGCGAAGCCGCCGACATCGTGTTGACGCTGCCTCCCGCGAGCGAAGCCTGTCCGCATAATCTCGCGCCGACGACATCCTCCTTGATGCAGCTTGCGCTCGGCGATGCGCTCGCCATGGCGCTTCTTGAAACCCGGGGCTTCACCGCGCTCGACTTCGGCGTGTTTCATCCCGGCGGCAAGCTCGGCGCCGCGTTGAAATTCGTCCGCGACGTCATGCATCGCGGCGACGCCGTGCCCCTGATCAAACGTAGCGCGCCGATGTCGGAAGCGATCGTCGAAATGTCGGCGAAAGGTTTCGGTTGCGTCGCAGTTACCGACCCGGACGGCAAGCTTGCCGGCGTCGTCACCGACGGCGATTTGCGCCGTCACATGCGCGTGGACCTGTTGCAGGCGCCGGTCGACGCGGTCATGACGGCGTCGCCGAAGACGGTTCGCGCCGACCAATTGGCGAGCGAGGCGCTGCAGATCCTCAACGCGTCAAAAATCACCGCGCTCATGGTCGTGGAATCGGGCCGGCCGATCGGCATTGTGCATTTTCACGATCTGCTGCGCGCCGGCGTGGCCTGATGCCGCGAGCATATGATCGGCCTGCGACCGCACAAGGCGATCTAATAAAGCCCGCCTTTTATGACGCTGGTATCCTCGGCCGGCGGATTTTCGACAGGCTCGGCCGGTGCGGGCGCTTCGCGCTCTTGTGCGGCCGTGGCCTGCGCCGGAGCGGATTGTACCCGGCCGATTTGGACTTTGCCGTTCTTGCCGCTCTGTGTCTTGCGGCTTTGCGCTTTGCCGAGCGGCGAACTCGCGGCTGCGGCTGCGGGAGCAGCAGACGGCGTTGCGCCGGTCGTTGTAGCGTTCCCGGCGTCGGCCGCAGGCGCTGTCGTGTTTTGCGCGGGCTCACCATGCGCAATGAATTCATCATAGCCGGGCGCTCCCGGCCGCGGCGGCGCATCAGGTGGCAGCCCACCGGCCCAATGTGGCCAGTTATCGGCGACATAGCCGGCAAACGGACTACAGGCGCCGAGCACTGCGCCAAGCCACAGCGCAATGCCTGGCGCAACGAGCCGTTTGACAATCATGATGGCCGCCGGGTTGTTGGACCCGCTCGGCGAGTGCATCGAGCGCCGTTAACCATCTTGTCCGATCGCGTAGCAGGTCATTAGCGGTGTCGTTATGCCGAGTCGCTCACCAAGCCGCCGCCTTGCGATATCCCACTCGCCGCGGCCCGTTTTAGAATACGGCCATCGGGGTTTTCAATCGGCTGAGCCCACCCTCAGATGGATGGCTTTCGTGGCGGGACTGTGGTCTGGCCGCCTGATCCGCTGGTTTCGGCCGCTATCACGCTGTGCAGCCTGCACCGCGGCTCTGATCGCGCTCGCCGGATGCAGCGAAATTGCGCTTTCGAATAACGCCATGCCGCCGGGCGGGGAACCGGGTTAGGTGTCACTCTCGGCTAAATACCTGCAATCGGTGCTGAAGGATGTCCACACCTACGACGGCTTCGAGATTTCGGGGCTGCGCTGGGTGACGACGATCAAAGGCTGGAGCTGGCTCGCTTGCGTGCGCTTCCATGATCACGGGCACACCCGTATTTATGCGATCGTTATTCAGGACGGCGCCGTCAGCGACGCGCGCTATGCCGTCGAAACCGACTCTTGCGAGGCGCAGACCCCTACGCAATTCGATCTGGTATCGGGCGAGCTCGGACGGCCCACCGCTCCGGTGCAGCCACCGCTCTATTGAGCGCATATATGTTCGCCATCACATGAAATGTCATGCCCGCTCCTTATTTTGGCGCAGCGATTGATTTGGATCACGGCAATGAACCGCGACACCATTAGTGCGCCACGTCGCATACTGATCACCGGCGCTACCGGCTTTCTCGGCAGCGCCGCAGTCACGGCTTTTGCCGACGCAGCCTTTGCCGGCAACGGCGGCACCGGTCCGATCGCCGTGCGCGCCGCCTCCCGCCGCGCGCGGACGCCGCCATTTCCTGCCGATGTCGAGTTCATGCGCCACCCGGATCTTGTAGAATCTTTCGATTGGCTGCCACTGCTCGACGGCATCGACACGGTGATCCATCTCGCCGGACTGGAGCGAAAGCTCGGCCTGCGCCGCTCGGCGCTCTACGACATCGTCAATCATCAGGCGACGACGCGGCTGGCCGCCGGCGCAGCGCAGGCCGGCATTCGTCATTTCATCTATGCCTCTTCGCTCTCGGCGCAGAACGGATCGGCCGCCGACCATGCCCTCATCGAGCGCGATGCCGCCGCGCCTGTCGACGCGCAAGGCCGTTCAAAGCTTGCCGCCGAGACCGCGTTGCGCGCCTCCGGCGTGCCGTCCACGATCTTGCGGCTCGCCCCGGTTTACGGCCCCGGCATGGCCGGCGGGCTTGCCTTTCTGCTGCGTGCGGCAGTCTCGCCACTGCCGCTGCCGGTCCGCGATTTCACCAATCGGCGGTCTTATCTCGGCATCGATAATTTTCTATCGGCGCTGAATTTCGTGGTCGCCATGCCTACGGCGAGCAACGACGTTTATTTGATCGCCGATCCGGGAATCCCGCCGAATATGGCCGACTTGATCCGAGCGATACGCCGCGCCGAAGGCCGCCGCGCGCTGCTGTTGCCGTCGCAGGTGCAGTACGCCGAATGGCCGCTGCGCATGATGCGGCTCGGCGATATCTGGGATCGTTATTGCGGCAACCTGCGTGTCGACAGCGGCAAGCTCGTCGCCGCCGGCTGGCAGCCGCTCTATGACACGCGCACCGGCGTCGCCAGGCTGACGCAGAATTCCGGCGCCGCTTTGCGCCGCGTCACGCCGCCTGCCGCATAGTCAGCGCTTCGTCGACGGCCGATACGACTTGCATCACCGTCAATTCGTCGAGACATTGACTGCGGCTGTTCAGCCTGCGATCGCAGCCTTCCTGCTGACACGGCAAACACAGCAACGGGTTTTGCACGAGCCAGACATTGCCGCGCCGCTGGATCGTGCCGGATGGCTCCCAGGCGCGGTCGAGCCCTCCGCGCGGCCACGGTCCCCAAATCCGCGGATCGGTCGGACCATAGAGCGCCACGGTCGGTACGCCAGTGGCCGCGGCAAGATGGGTGATCGCAGTGTCGGGACCGATATAGGTCCGCGCCGCGCCGATCACCGCCGAGAGCTCCGGCCATTCGAGCTTGCCGTCGAGACGCACGACATCGCTGGCGTGATCGCCACTTTGCCAGATCTCATCCAGATAAGCCCGATCCGACGCGGCGCCGGTGACGACGGTGCCGAGCCCGCGCTCGCGCAAAGCCGCGGCGAGCTTGCGCCAGCCGTCCATCGCCCAGCGTTTGTAGGTGAACATCGGCGCGGCATGTATGACGGCATAGGATTTGGCCGGCGCCAAATCCGAACGCGTCGCGCCGGCAGGACAAACCACTTCGGCATGCGCAGGAATGCCGACGAGCTCGGCCAGCCGCAGAATGTCGAGAACACGATGCCGGTCGCGATCGGTCACACAGGAACGGCTCAGCAGAAAGCGTTTGGCGGCGGCGGCAAGACCATTGGCTTCAAGAAGGCCGACGCTTTGCCGGCCGGCCACAGCGGCGAGTGTCGTCGGCCGGTCGCCGGTCTGGGTCGACAGCGCCAAGTCGTAGCGTTTGGCCGTCCGACGTAGAAGCGCAAGCGTCTCACCGAGATTGGGATGGGACGGGATTGTCAGAACATTTTTCAGGTCGGGATTGCCCGCCAGAACACCTTGCGTGCCGGCAAAGACCAGCGCGTCGATCGCCGCATCCGGATAGGCCCGTCTGACGCTGCGGATCAGCGGCGTCGTCAAAAGCACGTCGCCGAGCCGGCGCAGTGCCACGACAAGAATGCGGGGGTTACTGGGCAATCGTATCGGCGTCATGGCTGCGCCACCGCGGAGATTTCCTGGAGCGGCGCATCCGCCTCAGCACTGAGCGCGGACATGCCGCGCAACGCACGCGTGCGGCTTCCGCCGAGAATCTCGTCAAGCCGCGCCTGATTGACTTGCAGTTGCGCGCGGTCATTGTGCCGATGCCACAGATGCAGCACGCCGGTCGCGAAACGGCCGTCCTTGCGCCGCACGCCGGCATGCAGAAGGCGCACGACCAGATCGGAATCTTCGAGACCCCAGCCGGCATAGTTGCAATCAAAGCCGTCGATGCGATCGAGGTCGCTACGCGCCACGGCAAGATTGCAGGTTTGCGCGCCTTCCCAATTGCCGCGATTGAGCTTGCGGAGCAGGCCCAACGGCAAACGCAGCGTCGGCATCAGCCGGTTGATGCCGCCATGGAGCCGCTTGTTCACAAGCGTTGGATAACACCATTGCTCGGCGGGCTCGCCTTGCGCGAGCACGGTGTTCGTCAATTCGCGGGACAACAGGATACGATTGCCGGTGACGAACCAGCCCGGCTCGGCGAGCGTCCGATGCGCGGCGACAAAATCGGCGTTAGGCAAGCAATCGCCGTCAAGAAAGATGCAAAGCTCGCCCGCACTCGCGACGATGCCGCGGTTGCGGATCTCGCCGCCGCGAAAACCGCGATGCTCATGGCGAACATGTTTCAGCGCGACCGGCAGCCGCGCGCGCCAGTCCTGGATAAGCCCCTGCGTCGGCAAACCGGAGCCATCGTCGGCTATGACAATTTCGAAATTGCGGTCGATCTGCCGCGACAGCCCGCGCAAGACTGCATCGAGCGCGTCTTCGCGATCATAGGTCGTGACGATAACGGAGATGAGCGCCGCGCCGCCCACGATGAGCACCCCTTCCTAGACCAGCCGCCTTTGCTGCGGTCCTTGCCCAGTCTTTTGCCCTTTGTCCTTGCCCCCGTGCAACACTGGACAGGCCACCGCAAGCAGGCTAGCCAGGCAAAGGTGGCCAGAATAAGTGAATATGGATTCATAGATAAGATATGAATTACAATTCATATCATACCCTAACCCCTGAAAACACTGAGGGCGCCGGCGACAATTCGCCCATTCTCATTGTGCCCTATCAGTGGATCGGCGACTTCGTCCGCTGTCATTCGGTAGTGAAGCTGCTCCGTCAGCGCTTTCCCAGCCGTCCCGTCGACATGCTGGCGACTGCGCTCTGCGCACCGCTGACCAATTACATGCCCGGCCTGCGCAAGCCCGTGGTCGCCGACCTGCCGCGCAGCCGCCTTGCGCTCGGTCAGCAGAAAGCACTGGCCGCGCTGCTGAGGCGCGAAGGCTACGGCACGGCGCTTGTCATGCCGCGCACCTGGAAAGCCGCGCTTGCCCCCTACTTTGCCGGCATCCCCGAACGGACCGGCTTTATCGGCGAGGCGCGCTTTTTCCTGCTCAATGACCTGCGATCCGGCGAAAAGAAGCTGCCGCGCATGGTGGACCGCTGCGGCGCGCTAGCGCTGCCGCCGGACGCCAAAATACCTGTGGATTGGCCGTTGCCGGAGCTGAAGGTTTCGCCCGCAGAGGCCGAAGCCTGGCGCAAAAGGCGCGAGCTCGACGGCGACCGTCGCCCGGTCGTGGCGCTCGCACCCGGCGCCGTCGGGCCGTCAAAGCGCTGGCCAAAAGAATCCTATGCGGCGCTGGGGCAAAAGCTCTTGGCCGACGGCTTTGCTGTTTGGATCCTGGGCGGGCCGGCCGAGACGCCTTTGGCTCAGGAAATCGTCGGCAACACCCAGGCGCGCGATCTCACCGGCACCGACCTGCGCGACGCCGTCCTCGGGCTTGCCTGCGCCAGCGCGGCGGTATCGAACGATTCCGGGCTTTTGCACGTTGCGGCCGCGCTCGGCACGCCCTCCATCGGCATTTTCGGCCCGACAAGCCCCTGGCATTGGGCGCCGCTCAATCCGCTGGCCGCGACCATGGAAACGACGAGCCAGCTCGACTGCCGACCCTGCCATAAGCCGGTCTGCCGGCTCGGCCATCACCGCTGCATGCGCGATATCGTCCCAAGCCAAGTGATTTGGGCCGTTGAAAACGTCGTAACCGCCGTATTACCGGGAAAGAACCCGGAACAACCGGCCTAACGAGGCCTTCATCGATTTGGTGTACTGCCGATGGTGCGTTCTGGATTTCGATTTTGCGCATGTCTTTGTCGGAAAACCCGTGCCCACTTGTCCGGGACATGCGCTAGGAGAACCGCCTCATGACGGTCCTGGTCACCGGCGGCGCCGGCTATATCGGCAGCCAGATGATGAACGAGCTGCGCGATGCCGGCGAACCGGTCGTGGTGCTCGACGATCTCTCGACCGGCCACCGCTGGGCGGTTCCCGACGGCGTGCCGCTGATTGTCGGCGAAACCGGCGATCAGCCGCTCGTCAGCAAACTCATCCGCGAGCACAACGTCAGCGAGATCATTCACTTCGCCGCTTCGATCGTGGTGCCGGATTCGATGCGCGATCCGCTCGGCTATTATCGCAACAACACCGCCAATTCGCGCGCGCTGATCGAATGCGCGGTCAAGACCGGCGTGCGCCGTTTCATCTTTTCCTCAACCGCCGCTGTCTACGGCAATCCGGCGACGATCCCGGTGCCGGAGGACGCGCCGACGCAGCCGATTTCGCCTTACGGCTGGTCGAAGCTGATGACCGAAATCATGCTGGGCGATGGCGGCCGGGCACATGGCCTCAACTTTGTGATCTTGCGCTATTTCAACGTCGCCGGCGCCGACCCGCAAAACCGCACCGGCCAATCGAACCCGACATCGACGCATCTGATCAAGGTCGCCGCTGAAACCGCGCTGGGGCTGCGGCCGAAGATGCAGGTCTTTGGCACAGACTATCCGACGCCGGACGGCACCTGCATCCGCGACTATATCCATGTCAGCGATCTGGCGCGCGCGCATTCCGACGCGCTGCGCCATCTGCGTTCAGGCGGTCCGTCGCTGACGCTCAATTGCGGTTACGGTCACGGCTTCTCGGTTCTTGAAGTCGTCGACACGGTCAAACGTCTGGCAGGCGTCGACTTCAAGGTCGAGATGGCGCCGCGGCGCAATGGCGATCCGGCGCGGATCGTCTCGGCGAGCGACCGCGTGCGCGCGATGCTTGGCTGGCAACCGCGCTTCGAAGACCTTTCGATCATTGTCGGCCATGCGCTCGCCTGGGAGCGCGAACTGATAACACGGCGGTCCGCGGCAGCGGCCCGGGTCGCCGACGGCCGCAACTGAAGCGCAAGCAGTCGCCGCTTTCCGCGTCCTCCGGGGCGGAAAGCTCAATCGAGTCAATGGCAAGCCTTAAATTCACTTGAAATGCCCTGTCGTTGCGGGCAAGGAACGGCTGCTGCGCCCCTGCCGCAGCCGGGGGATGATCCGGAAAAGTGGCCACCGGTTTTCCGAAAAGATCGGGCCCGATCCGAGTGATGAGATGGATTGCGTATGAAAGCCGATACGGCCGGTTCCACTGACGATTATTCGACCTATTCTTTGGTCCGCCGGCTGCTCGTGGATGAGGCGCTCGTACACTGGCCGCGCTATACGCTCGCCTTCGCGCTGATGTTGATTTCGGCTGCCGCCACGGCGCTGACCGCCTATCTGCTCGGCTCGATGACGAACGAGGCCTATGTCAATCACAACTATCACGGCATCGTCGTCATCGGCGTGATTGCGATGGTGATTTTCGCCGCGAAAGGTTTTGCCACTTACGGCTCGACGGTCACGCTGTCGTGGATCGGCAATAGTATCATCGCCGACAATCAACGGCGTCTGTTCGACAAGCTGCTCGCGGAAAATATCGGCTTCTTTGCCGACCGGCATTCCTCCGAATTCATCGCGCGACTGACCACCGGCGCCAATGCCGTCAGCAGCGTGATCAATCTCCTCATCACCGCGATCGGCCGCGATCTGATGTCGCTGATCGGACTTTGCGTGGTGATGGTGATTCAGGATCCCGCGATGTCGCTGTTCGGCTTCCTTGGTGCGCCACCGGCCTTCTACTTTCTACGCAAGGTTATCCGCCGCGTGCGCGGCATCGCCCGCATGCAATTCAACGGTGGCACCCGCATCATCGAGACCATGCAGGAATCGCTGCAAGGCATGCGCATGGTCAAGGCGTTCGGCCTCGAGGCCGAGATGCGGCGGCGCCTCAACGACAGCGTAACCGCGGTGCAGCACGAGTCGAATAACATGGCGCGCGTCGCCAATCGTGCGAGCCCGATCATGGAAATGCTCGGCGGCTTCACCGTCGCGCTCGCTTCGATCTACGGCGGCTATCGCGTGGTCGAAACCGGCGCGACGCCCGGCGAATTCGTCTCCTTCATGGCGGCGTTCCTGCTCGCCTACGAGCCGGCGAAGCGGCTGGCGCGGCTCAATATCGACCTCAACAACAATCTGGTCGGGGTACGCGTGCTTTACGAGATCATCGACAGCCCGCCGGGGGAGCCGAACGACGACGATCTGCCGGCGCTGAAGCTCACCGAATCCTGCATCGAATTCGATCACGTGAACTTCGCCTATCGCGCCGACGCGCCGGTGCTGCACAACATGAACTTGGTGGCGCAGCCCGGCCAAGTTACCGCGCTGGTCGGCCCTTCGGGCGGCGGCAAGTCGACCGTGCTTAATCTGCTGCTGCGCTTCTACAACGTCGGCTCAGGCCGCGTGCTGATCGACGGCCAAAATATCGCGGCCGTATCGCGCGGCTCGCTGCGCAACCAGATCGCCTATGTCGGCCAAATCGTGCATCTGTTCCGCGGCACCGTCCGCGAGAACATCGCGCTCGGCAAGCTCGGCGCCAGCGAAGCCGAGATCCTCGCCGCCGCCAAGGCGGCGCATGCGCACGATTTCATCACGGGTTTTCCGCAGGGCTACGATACCCAGGTCGGCGAGCACGGCATGCAGCTCTCCGGGGGCCAGCGCCAGCGCATCTCGATCGCACGTGCCCTGATCAAGAACGCGCCGATCATTCTGCTCGACGAGGCGACCGCCTCGCTTGATTCAGAATCCGAGCGTTACGTGCAGGAAGCCATCGCGGAATTGTGCAAGGGCCGAACCACGCTCGTCATCGCCCATCGCCTGTCGACGATCGTGCATGCCGATACGATCATGGTGGTCGAGAACGGACAGGTCGTCGAGAGCGGCCGGCACGACGAATTGCTGCGCAAGAACGGCCGCTATGCGAGCTTCTATCGCCTGCAGCTCAAGGAACAGGCCTCGGCGGCGCCAGAGCTGATCGTCGCGCCGCTGCCGGTTCCCGAGATTGCCCAGTCCGCTTAAATCTCTCCGTTTGAACACGCCAGAAGTATTTTCTCTCCCACCAACCTAAAAGCGACCAACTGAAAGCAACCATGAGCACCGACGCTAAGAGTTACGTGATCCCGCCACCGCCGCAGGCCGTCATCGCCGTCACCGGCACCGACAAATATTTTCCGGTCCGCCGCCTGTGGTGCGTCGGCCGCAATTATGTCGAGCACATCAAAGAGATGGGCAATGACGTGCGCGAGCCGCCGTTCTTCTTCGCCAAACCGGCCGACGCCGTCGTGCCGGACGGCGGCACGTCGCCCTATCCGTCGCTGACCAAGGACATGCATCACGAGGTCGAGCTCGTGGTCGCGCTCAAGAGCGGCGGCCGCAATATTCCGACCGCGAAGGCGCTCGATTGCGTCTATGGCTATGCCGTCGGCATCGATCTGACGCGGCGGGACCTGCAAATCGCCTCGCGCGACATCAAGCGGCCGTGGGAAGTCGGCAAGGCCTTCGATCATTCGGCGCCCTGCGGCCCGATCAAGCCGGCGTCCGAAATCGGACATCCCGCGAAGGGCCACATCACGCTCAAGGTCAATGGCAAGCTGCGCCAGGACGGCGATCTCAATCAGATGATCTGGAACGTGCCGGAAATCATCTCCAAGCTGTCGGAGATGGTCGAGCTCACAGCGGGCGACATCATCATGACCGGCACGCCGTCGGGCGTCGCCGCGACCGTCGCCGGCGACAAGATCGAGTGCGAGTTCGAAGGTGTCGGCAAACTCAATGTCACCATCGGCCAGCCGCTGAAGTAATTCGTTGCTTCGACCACTGTATTGAATTTTAGCCCGGATTGCAAAACACAATCCGGGCCTTGTTATTTTGCGGCGGAACCCTGGCGAATGTGGCGCGTTAGCAGGAAACTACATTCTGACTGGAGCATGAGATGGCGGCCCGTCGCGTCACATTGCGGATACAATCGCCGATGCCTTTCGGCGAAGTCACGATGGTTCCGGCACCAATCAGCGGCCGTCCGGAGGCGGAAATGGCGCGTGCGATGGCGGCTGCGCTGGCCGATATCGAAGCGCCGAGCGCCGCCGACGTTTATAACCGGCTGCGCCAAGCCTTTCCGCTTGCCCCACTGAGCGCCCGCGTTGGCGCGCTCATCGCACTGATGGACAAGATCCGTCGGCCGGCGCAATAAACTCAAAATTTTCATTGCGCATGATCTTTTCGGAAAGCCGGGTTCCACTTTTCCGGATCATGCTCTAAAGCCCGAGATAGGCGCTGCGCACGCGGTCGTCGGACAACAGTTCGGCGCCGCTGCCGGTGAGCGTGATGCGCCCGTTTTCCAAGACATAGGCGCGGCTCGCGAGCTTCAGCGATAGCGCCACATTCTGCTCGACCAACACACAGGTGATGCCGTCGCGATTAAGTGCGCGGATCACATCGAGCACGTCGTGGGCGATGGCGGGCGCGAGGCCGAGCGACGGCTCGTCGAACATGATCAGTTCCGGCGCACCCATCAGGCAGCGCCCGATGGCGAGCATCTGCTGCTCGCCGCCGGATAATGTCCCGGCCGGCTGCCGCGCCCGCTCCGCCAAGCGCGGGAAAATGGCGAAGGCTCGCTCGCGGTTCTTCGCCCGCGCGGCGCGCGCCCGCGGCAACATCGCGCCCATATCGAGATTTTCGTCGACGGTAAGCGTCGGAAAGACCTGGCGGCCCTCCGCGACCTGCCCGATGCCGAAGTCGCAGACGCGATGGCTCGGCCAACCGGTAATATCGGTATTGTGGAACAGAATGCGGCCGCGCGCCGGCTGCTGCATGCCGGCAATGGTGCGGATCAGCGTGGTCTTGCCAGCGCCGTTGGCGCCGACGATGGCGACGATCGTTCCCTCTGCGATGTCAAGCGACACGTCGTCGAGCGCCTGGGCATCGCCATAGAACAAATCGAGCCCCCCGACGCGCAGCATCACACCGCTCCGACTTCGCGATCAGATTGGCCGAGATAGGACTGCACTACCGTCGGATCGCGCACGACCTCCTCCGGCGCGCCTTCGGCGATGGCGGTGCCGTGATCGAGCACGAGCACGCGCGATGCCAACGCCATGACGACGCGCATAACATGCTCGATCAGAAGAATGGTCAAGCCGTCCTCGCGATTGAGCGCCCGAAGCGTTGCGACCATCCGGTCGGTTTCGGTCGGGCGCAAGCCCGCCATGACTTCGTCGAGCAGAAGGAGCCGCGGTTTCGTAGCAAGTGCACGGGCGACTTCGAGGCGCTTGCGGTCCGGCAAGGTCAGGGTCGCAGCGAGTTGATGACGCTTGTCGAACAGATCGAGACGCCGCAGCAAAATCAGCGCATGGTCGCGCGCCGAAGCGACGTCGCCGGCATGCCGCAGCGCGCCGACAATGACGTTGTCCTCCACGCTCAGTCCCGGAAACGGCCGCACCAATTGAAAGGTGCGGGCAAGACCGCGGCGGCAGACGGCGTCCGCCGTCATCCCGTCGATCCGGCCGCCGGCAAAGGTGATCGCACCGCTGCTTGGCGCCATCGCGCCGGCGATCAGATTGAACAGCGTCGTCTTGCCGGCGCCGTTCGGGCCGATCACGGCAAACAGCGCGCCGTCCGGCACTTCGAAGCTGACGCCGTCGACAGCAACAAGCCCGCGAAACCGCTTAATGACGGATTGCACGGATAGCAGCGCCGTCATTGCAACTCCTCCGCAAGGCCGAGACGACGCTTGAGCCACGGCCACACGCCGTTGGGCAGCGCCAGCACGACAATGAGAAGGCAAATCCCATAGAACACCTGCTTGGCACCCGGCAAGTCCAATCCAAAATGCAGTATCACGGCGTTGAGTGTCTCGGCGAGGCCGGTGAGAATGAATGCGCCGAGGATCGGCCCGAACAGCGTGCCCACCCCGCCGATGATCGGGCCGAGGATGATCTCGATGGAGCGCGAAATGCTGAAGACCTGTTCGGGGAAAAGATTGTTGTAGAAGAACGCGTAAAAAACGCCGGCAAATGCCGTCACCGCCGCGGATATAGTCACCGCATACATTTTGTAGCGAAATGTATCGATGCCGACGGCACGGGCGGCGATTTCGTCTTCGCGGATGGCACGCCAGAAATAGCCGATCCGGCTCTGCAACAATGCGCGGCTGAGCACGAAAGCAAGCGCCGTCGCCGCAAGGATCACGTAATAGAACATCGTCGGGCTGCCGCGCAGCCGCCACAGATCGTTGTGCGCGTATTGTGCGACCGGCAGAAACAATCCGGCCGACGCATTGACGATATCGAGATGATCGAAGCCGATGCGCGCGAATTCGGCAAAGGCAATGGTGAGGATGGCGAAATAGACGCCGGCGACGCCGAAGCGGAAGGCGAGAAACCCGATAATGGCGCCGCAAGCGGCGGCAACAGGTATCGCCGCCAAGAGCCCAAGCCACGGTGCGATGCCGTAACGCGTGAACAACAGTGCCGCGACATAGGCGCCAAGCCCGACATAGATCGCGTGCCCGAGCGAGAGCTGTCCGGCAAAGCCCATCATGATGTTCCAGGCCTGGCCGGCATAGGCGAAATAGAGAATGAGGATGAGGACCGTGAGCAGATAGTCGTTGGCGAAAAAAGGCGCGATCAGAAGCGCAAGACCGAGAGCGGCGAGAAAGAACAGTGTACGCGCCGACAGATTTCCCGACAGGCGCGCGATCACGCGAGCCATAATCACGCAAGCCTCTTGCCGAGCAGGCCTTGCGGCCGGAACAGCAGCACCAGGACCAGAATGGCGAAGGCGAACATGCTCTTTGCCGACGGCGTGAACAGAAGGCCTGCGATAGCTTCAGTGAGCCCGATCAGTACGCCGCCAAGAAGCGCCCCCGGCATCGAGCCTAAGCCGCCGGTGACGACGATGACAAAGGCGAGAAGCGTGTAGGTCGGGCCCAGCATCGGCGTCACGTCGATGACCAGCGTCATGATCGCGCCCGCCGCGCCGACGCAAGCCGCGCCGATGGCGAAGGTGAGCGCATAAAGATGTTTGACGTTGAGGCCGACGACCTGCGCGCCGGTGTAATTGTCGGCGCAGGCGCGGATCGCCGTGCCGGTGCGGGTGAAGCGGAAGAACGCGAAGAGGAGCGCCGTGAGCAGGATCGCGGCGCCGCCGGCATAAAGTTTCGAGGCATCGATGATCAGCGAACCGATCTGAAAACTGTCATAGGCATAAGACGTCTGGACGCTGCGGGCATCCGGGCCAAAAACGATCAGCAGCGAATTGACGATGATCAGCCCAAGCGCCACCAAGAGCAGGAACTGGCTATGCTCGGGCCTGGTGATAAAGGGATTGATCAGGCCCGCCTGCAAAGCATAGCCGCAGACGAACAACACGGCCGCGATCGGCACCAGCATCAAGAGCGGGTCGAGATGAAATTGCGCGAACAGCACGACTGCGAGATACATCGCGATCGTCATCATCTCGCCGTGGGCGAAATTGACGACCCGCACCACGCCGAACACCACCGAAAGCCCGAGCGCCATCAGGCCATAGACCAGGCCGGTCAAGATCCCGCCGACGGCAACATTCAGATAGACGTCGAACGACACCGCCGCGCCTTCAGCTGCGGTTCTGATACGGCGTCATCGGCCATTCCGGCTTGGCTTGCGCGGTCTCTTTCGGCGCCACCGCGACGAGCTTGCCGCCGCGGTTCTGGATCACGCCGCACTTGAGCTTGTCGTTCTGGCCCTTGGCGTTGAACTGGATGCCGGGCCCGACGCTGACATTGTCGGTGATATTGGTCGAGCGGATGGCGTCGGCCAGCGCCTTCGGATCTGCCGAACTGGCGCGCTTATAGGCGTCGGCGGCGATCAGCAAGGCCTCGAACGTATAGACGTGATTCGTGCTCAGATTGACGCCGGGGCTGCTCTTGGCAAGCGCGTCTTCCAGTACCTTGCTGAGCTTCTTGTTGGGATCCTGGAACGGATCGAAGCTGATCGGTCCGTCGGATAGCTTGCCGAGCGTCTTGAGATATTGATCTTCGTACCAGCCCGGCCCCGTGCTCATGATCGCCTGCGGCGTCCAGCGTTGCTTGACCAGCTCCCGCGTCAGCAGCATCGCATCGTTGAGGCGGCTGACGACCAGAAGTGCATCGGCATTAGCAGCCCTGGCCTTCGCCACTTCGACCGACAGATCGCGCGCCGCAGGATCGTAAGCGATCTCGTCGACGATCGTGTAGGGCATGTTGAATTTTGGCATGACGACGCCGATGCCTTTTGACATCGCGGTGCCGAACGTGTCGTTGACATGCATGAAGACTACGGTTTTGGGCGCGGCGCCGACCATGCCGAACAGTTCGAGCTGATTGGCAAAGGCGCTCGAGAGAATCATGGACGCCGTCGGAAAATTGCGGAAGACGAATTTATAGCCCTGCTCGGTGATATCGGGCGCGGCGGCGATATTGATGATGAACGGAATGCCTTTCTGCTCGGCGACCTGCGCGACGGCCGCGGTCTGTCCGGAATCGAAGGCGCCCATCAAAAGCTGCGCGCCGTCATTGATCAGCTTCTCGGCGCGGGCGCGCGCGGTATCGACATTGGATTCGGTATCCGCATCCATGATCGCGAGAGCGGGCAGCCCGAGCGATTTCAGGATCGCCGGCGCTACATCGACGCCGCGCTGGCAGTCCTGACCGATGCCGGCCTCGAACCCCGAGCGCGGCAAAAGCACGCCGACTTTCAGCGGCGCTAATTCGGCGCGCAGGATCGAGGGCGCAGCCATTGTGGCCGCGGCAGCGGCCGAACCGACGAGCAAATCGCGGCGATTGGGTGAAATGCGGATGCGCGGCATGAAAATCCTCCCCGGAAGGCTTTTTCGCTTAGTCGATCAAAATGCTAGGGAAGCGAGGGCGCGGCGGCAAGCACTGATTTATCCGCCGAAATGCCGCATGAGCGCGTCCGCGAGCCGCAACAGCGTGCGATCATGGCCGTTGCGCGCGGCCAGCATGAGTCCGACCGGAAGCTGCGTATCCGGCAGCGGCAGCGAGATGGCACAGAGATCAAAGAAATTGATGATGGATGTGTTGCGCAGCACCGCCGCATTGCGCGCGGCAAAGACGCTCGGGTCGGCAACCTCCGCGATGGTCGGCGCAACGATGGACGTTGTCGGCATGGCGATGAGGTCGAACGCCTTGAGCTGCTCGTCCATGGCGGCCACGAGCTCGGTCCGCTTGCGAAACATATCGGCGTAATCGGCTTCGGTCACCGCGCAGCCGCGTTCGATGCGAGCGCGGACATTGGGATCGATATCGGCGGCGCGGCGTTGCATCCGGTCGCGGTGCACGATGCAGGCTTCCGGCGGCGAAATGCCGCCGCGATTGTTGATCGCCGTCATGTCGTCGAACAGTGCAAATTCTCCCGGGATAACGTTCATGCCGGCGCTGCTGAGCCGAGACATCGCCGCGGAGAAGGCTTTGGCCACAGTGTCGTCCAGCCGTTCAAGCGGAAGTCCGACCGCGACGCCGAGCCTCAGTCCGGCAAGCTGAACCGGCTCTAGTGGGACAAATTTCTCGCCCGCCATGACCGCATCGGCCTTGACGCAATCGGTGACAGTTTTTGCAATCGGCCCGATCGAATCCAGCGTTTTGCTCAGCGGAAAGGCGCCGTCGGACGGCACGCGCTGCCGGCTCGGCTTGAAACCGACGAGGCCGCAAAGCCCGGCCGGCACACGGACCGAACCGCCGGTATCGGTGCCGATGGCGACATCGCTCATGCCGTCGGCAACGGTGATCGGCGCGCCCGACGACGAACCGCCGGGGACGCGCTTGCGGTCGCGCGGATTGCCCGGCGTGCCGAAGTGAGGATTGGCGCCGATGCCGGAAAAGGCGAACTCGGTCATGTTGGTCTTGGCGACGACCCCCGCGCCCGCGGCGCGCAGCCGCTGCACCACGACGGCATCGGCGTTGGCCGGCGCGGCTTCTTCGGCGAGGATTTTCGAGCCGGCGCGGGTCGGCTCGCCGGCGACGTCGAACAGGTCCTTGATGCTGACGATAGTGCCGTCGAGCGGACCGAGGCTTGAGCCACGCGACGCACGGGCATCCGCAGCATCGGCCGCGGCGCGCGCCTCATCCGGATAGACCGTCAGGCAGGCCCGCGCCCCCTCGCCCCTCGGATCGGCAATGCGCAACAGCGCCTGTTCTACTCGGTCGCGACAGGAAGGAGGCTTCATAGGGCACTCGCGGGCGGCTTTGATCTCGAATATATAGCTGTCATTAGAGCACGATCCCGAAAAGTGGAAGCCGGTTTTCGGAAAAGATCATGGTCAAACGAAAAACCTGGCGCCCGTGGCACTGGCGCGATTTGGCGCAATTCAAGGAATAGCACGCATGCCGAACGGTAAGCCGACACTGTGTTTCATTGGCTTTGGCGAAGCGGGTCAGGCGATCGCCGCAGGGTTGCGCGACGCCGGCACTGTCGAAAAGATTGCGGCATGGGACCTTCTGTTTCCGCAAGCCGAGGGCGGAAAACTTAAAGCTGCTGCGGACACAATCGGGGTGCGGTGCGCCAGTTCGGCGGCGGATGCGGTACGCGACGCCGACATGATCATTTCGGCGGTGACCGCGGCGTCCAGCGTCGACGCCGCCGATTCAGCGAAAGCGCGTCTTGCCGGCAAGCCGTTCTTCCTCGACATCAATTCGGTTTCGCCGGGCCGCAAGCAGGACACCGCGAAGCTTCTGGCCGACACCGCGCGCTATGTCGATGTCGCGGTGCTGGCGCCGATTTATCCGGCGCGGCATCAGACGCCAATGCTGCTCGCGGGGCCTCATGCCGAGGCGATCGCGCCCGCTCTTGCCGCACTCGGCATGCGCGCCAATATCGCGGGACCTGAAACCGGCGCAGCCGCCGCGATCAAGATGGTGCGCAGCGTGATGATCAAGGGCATCGAAGCGCTGACTATGGAGTGCTTCGTTGCCGCCGCGCGCGCCGGCGTGATCGACGAAGTCGCAGCCTCGATGAAGAACAATTATCCCAGCCTCGATTGGGCGAAGGTCGTGCCGTATAACCTCGAGCGCATGGCAAGCCATGGCGAACGCCGCGCCGCCGAGATGGAAGAGGTCGCCGACACGCTGCGCGAGCTCGGCGTCGAGCCGCTGATGGCGACGGCCACCGTCAAGCGCCAGCGCGAAATGGGGCAGATCGGCAAGCAGCAATCGGTGCGCACCGTGCTCGACAAGGACCGCAAGGTCATGCTCAACGCCATCAGCGCGGCGGCGCGCGACCGGCATTGATCGTTCTTATCGGCGCTTCTGCCGGGCGATGAATTCGGTGAGCCATTGATACGAGGTCTTCGGCTTGCGCGTCAGGCTTGCGAAATCGACGCGGACAATGCCGAAGCGCCGGCTGTAGCCCTGCGCCCACTCGAAATTGTCGAGCAACGACCAGACAAAATATCCGCGCAGATTGACACCGGCGGCGATGGCGCGTTGCGCCGCCGCAAGGTGGTCGTGGAAGTAAGCGATGCGCTCGGCATCGTGAACCACGCCGTCGCCAGCGACGATGTCTTCGTAACAGGCGCCGTTCTCAGTAACGTAGATTTCCGGCTTGTTGTAGCGCGCGCTAACGCGAATGAGCTCTTCGGTCAGGCTGCCGGGATCGACCGGCCAGCCCATGGCGGTCACCGGCGTGCCGGGCGGCAATTCGCCGAACCAGGCGCCGAACAGGCTGTCGGGCGCGGACCTGACATACATCGGCGCATAGTCATTCATGCCGATAAAATCGAGCCGCTGGTGGATCGTCGCGAGATCGCCGTCCATGATCAGCGGAGCGAAGTCGTCGGCGACCGGCGCCGCGTAGTGGCCGAGCATTTGCGGATCGAGACAGGCGCCGTTCCACATGGCCTCGAAACGCTCGGTAGCGCGGCGATCTTCGTCCCGGCCAGATGCCGGCCGCGCCCGCTGCAGTGAAACGACGGTGCCGAGGCGGAAGTCCGTCCGCTCGGCGCGCAGCGTCTGCACCGCGCGGCCATGCGCCAGATTCTGGTTATGCATCGCCGCAAGCATGTTCGGCAGGCCTTTCACGCCTGGTGCATTCTCGCCGGTGCCGTAGCCGAACAGCGCGTGAATATTGGGCTCGTTGAACGTGATCCAGTGCTTGACGCGGTCGCCGAGGCGCTTGGCGACGGTGCCGGCATAGTCGGCGAATTTCTGCGCGGTGTCGCGATTGCGCCAGCCGCCTTGATCCTCGAGCGCCTGCGGCAAGTCCCAGTGATAGAGGCACAGCCACGGAGTGATGGCGCTCGCCGCAAGCCCGTCGACTAGCCGGTCGTAGAAATCGAGACCGCGCGGCTCCACGACACCGGCGCCATTGGGCAGGATGCGCGGCCACGCCGTCGAGAAGCGATAATCGGTGAAGCCGCAGCGCGCGAGCAGCTCGATATCTTCAGGCCAGCGATGATAGTGGTCGCAGGCGACGTCGCCGGTATCGCCGCCCCTCACCCGCCCCGGCGAATGCGAAAAAACATCCCAGATGCTTTTGCCGCGGCCGTCGAGATCGACCGCACCTTCGATCTGATAGCTCGACGTCGAGGCGCCCCAAACAAAATTTTCCGGAAACATCATATCATCCGCGATTGCCGGGGCTGACCGCAGCAAATTCGGCAGCAAAGGGCCAAAAAGGCCTGCCAGCAAGCGCCGGCGCGAGACTGTCAGCATTGGTCTCCTACAGCATGATCCGGAAAAGCGGGAACCGGTTTTCCGAAAAGATCATGCTCTACCGGCGGCGGCCCTTCCGCCGCTCGCGCGGCGTCACCCGCGATGTCTTCGGCACTGGCCGGCGCGTTGCTTTGGTGTTGCTGCGGCGCGGCGGCAGAGCGCCGCTCGCGGCGAGGCGCATGCTCCAATATTCCCATGTCCGCGTAACGACGTTCGGCAACAAGCTGAGCGAACCGGCAAGCTTGACCTCGCCGGGATAGAGCGGCTGCGGTTTGCCGAGCGTCATCGCCTGCAACTGATACTGCGCGTTCTGGCACATGAAGATCGCGCGCGACACCATCTCCTTCAGACTGCCGCCGACCACGGTAGCGCCATGCCGATTCATCATCACCGCGGAGTGCTTGCCGAGCGCGCGCGCCAGCGATTGGCCTTCCTCCGGCTTGACGACCAGCAGATTGGTGTCGCCGAACTCGTCGTGCTGATCCCAGAACGGCGCCTCTTCCCCCATCGTGCCACCGAGATGAAACACCGGCACGACCGGCTTGCCGGCGATGGCGAACGGCATGATCGCCGGCGCATGGTGATGCACCACCGCCATCACGTCGCTGCGCGCCGCAAAGATGCAGCCGTGAATGACACGCTCGGCATAGAGCTGCACCTTGGGCGGCCGTACCGGCTGCGAATCGAGCGTGAACTCCAGAATATCGTCCGGCTCGATCAAGAGCGGCGAGCGCGAGCGCGACAACAGGTAACGGCCCGGATCGGTCGGGTGGCGCATGCTGACATGCCCGAAAGCGTCGAGCACGCCCTCATGGGCCAGCATGCGGTTGGCGAGCGCAAGTTCCTCGATGACGTCGTTGAGCTTATCGGGCACAATTTCCCCCTGTAATCGCGGCTGTAGCGCATGATCCGGTCTTCCGAAAAGACCATGCGCAATCAAAATCCTGGAGTGGCAATCGCGGTCCTGAGGCGACTTCGCTCCAGCAGATGGCGACGCCAAATTTCGGCAAAATTGCTACGCCGTCAACTCGCGCACGTTAAAGGCGCGAACGGGCCGCTGCAGGCCCTTCAAATCAAGCTCGCCGAGCGGTTCTGTGCCGGCGATCGATTCGACGGCGATTTGAACCCGGCCATCGATCAGGATCTGGCCGTCGGCGGCCTGCGCGCAGAGCCGCGAGCCGAGATTCACCACGGTTCCGGCCGCCGTATAGTGGAAGCGGCCTTCGTAGCCGACATTGCCCAAAGTGGCATGGCCCGACGCTATGCCGATGCCGAAGCCGAGCTCGTGGCCGAGCCGACGCCACTTTTCGGCGAGTGCCACCATCTGCGCCCGCATCTCCACCGCCATGCGCACCGCGCGCTGCGCCGGATCGGAACACGGGATCGGATCGTTGAAGATGATAAGCAGGCCGTCACCGGCGAAATGCTGCAACGTGCCGTCAAAACGGTCGATCTGCTCGCCAAGACAGCGATAGTATTCCTGCAGGACCGCAATGATGTCTTCGGGCTCGGCACGCTCGGCAAAGGCGGTGAAGCCGCGCAGATCGCAGAACACCGCCGTGATGTCGCGCCGATGGCTCTCCAGCAATTTGGTGTCGCCGGACGAGACGACGAGCCTGGCAATCTGCGGCGATAAAAAGTTTTTCAGCCGATTCATGCGGTCGAGCTCGACGACCTGCTCATTGACGCGCTGCTCGAGAGTCTGGTTCCAGTTCGCCAGATCCGTCGCCTGCGCCTGAACCTGGTCGTGCAGCGCCTTGACCCGCAGCATCGAGCGCACGCGCGCCACCAGAGCCGCCTGATCGATCGGCTTGGTTAGATATTCATCGGCGCCCGCGTCGAGCCCGGTGACGACATCTTGCGACGTCGCGCGCGCGGTGCACAGAATGATCGGAATGAACGGCAGCGACAGATCGTTCTTGAGCCGGCGGCAGACTTCAAAGCCGTCGAGCTTGGGCATTTCAACGTCGAGCAACAGCAGATCGGGCAGATGCTTCCTGACGCTTGAGAGCGCCTCCTCGCCATCGGCGGCCTGCAGCAATTCGTAGCCGTGCTTCTCCAGCCGCGTCATCAGGATATCGCGGTTGGTTTCGCTGTCGTCAACGACAAGAATACGGGCGGGATTGTTCATGCGATGCGCCACATTATGCTACGGCAGAAATTCTTTGATCTTGGCCAGCAATTGCCGCGGGCTATAGGGCTTGGTGACATAGGCGTCGCAACCGGCGGCTCGCGCCTTGCCCTCGTCGCCGCTCAAGGCATAGGACGTGACGACGATAACCGGAATGCCTTTCAGGTCGGGATCGGCTTTGATGCGGCGGGTCGCTTCGTAACCGTCGAGCAGCGGCAGCTGAATATCCATCAGAATGAGATCAGGCCGCTGTTCCTTGGCGGCGGCCACGCCCGCTTCGCCGTCCCAGGCTTCCGACATGTCGTAACCGACACTGCCCAACAGATCGCGGAGGATTTGACGATTATCCTCCTGGTCCTCGACGACGAGAATGCGCTTGCTCATGTCTGCTGGGACCCCGCCTGGCTCTCGACCTTGAGCGGCACCGTGAAAAAGAATGTCGAGCCGCAGCCGACCGCGGATTCGACCCAAAGCGTGCCGCCGTGCATTTCGACAATACGCTTTGCGATCGACAGCCCAAGCCCGGTACCACCCTTGGCCTTGGTTTGCGCTGAATCCGATTGCTTGAATTCCTCGAAAATCTTCGCCTGATCGGCTTCGGCAATGCCGGGGCCGGTGTCGTTCACAGCGATCGTGCAACTGCCGTTCGTCGCCACGGCTGTCATGGTTATGGCGCCGGTATCGGTGAACTTGATGGCATTGCCGACCAGATTGAGCAGGACCTGCGATAGCCGCCGCTCGTCGCCATGCGCGGTCGGCAAGTCCTGCGGCACTTCAAGGTTGAGACCAAGCTTCTTGTTGCCGGCAAGCGGCTCGATCGCGATATAGACGCCGTGCATCATCTCCTTGATCGAATAATCGTTGAGCGTGAGCACCAGCTGCCCAGCCTCGATCTTCGACAGATCGAGCACATCGTTGATCAGCCCGAGCAGATGCTTGCCGTTGGTCTGCACGCGCTGGAGGACGTTGCGCATCTTGTCGGGCGCGTCGCCGTAAATGCCGTCGAGGATCAATTCGGTGTAGCCCAAAATCGCATTCAGCGGCGTGCGCAACTCGTGGCTCATATTGGCGAGGAATTGCGACTTGTGTTTGCTTGCCTCCTCGACCTGCCGGCTCTTTTCCTGGATTTCCTCGAACAGCCGCACATTTTCGATCGCGATCACCGCCTGGTCGGCGAAGGTCTGCGCCAGCTCGACCTGCTTGTCGGTAAACGGCTTGACGACGCTGCGCATCATCGCGATGACGCCGGTCGGCGCGCCCTCGCGCAGCATCGGCACACCGAGCAGCGTGCGCACATTGCCGAACTTGGTGAATCCCGTGTTTTTGTAGTCCGGATCGGCCATCACGTCGGGAATCTGGACCGTGGCTCCGCCGGCAACGGTGCGGCCGACAACCGACCCTCGCCCCGTCGGAATGAGGTGATCGGCGGCAAATTGCCTGAATTCGGGCGAGAACCCGTACATGGAGACCGCCCTGTAGCCACCGTCCTCGGCGCGATTGATCGACGCCTTGTCGGCCTCGCAAAGCCGCGCCGCGGATTCAACGAGCGTATCGAGCACGGTCTGCAGATCGAAGGTCGAGCGGCTGATAATTTTCAGCACGTCCGCGGTCGCTGTCTGCTGCTTCAAGGATTCGGACAGCTCGCGGGTGCGCTGCTGTTCAGCCTTGAACAGTCGCACATTCTCGATCGCGATTGCCGCCTGATCGGCGAAGGTCGTGAGCAGAGCAATATCCTTCTGCTCGAACGGCCTGACCTCGGTTCGGCGTACCAGGATGCAGCCCAACGCGCGTCCTTCGCGCACCAGGGGCACGGCCAGGATCGTGCGGTGCCCGAATCTCAGCGCGAATTCGCGCCCGCGGGCAAAATCTTCACCAGCCGTCTGCTGGTCTTCGAGCTGCACCGGCTTCATGTCGCAAATAGCGCGCCCCATGACCGTCGAACGGTCGAGCGGCACCACGCCGATATCGCGCCCCAAATCGCCAAAGACGGCACCGCTGCGAAGAATGTTTCCGTCGACCAGGATGACATCGACAATCTGCGCCTTGCAGATACGCGCGGCATATGCGGCAACCGAATCAAGCACCGGCTGCACATCGTCCGGCGAATTGGAAATGACGCGCAGGATCTCGCTGATCGCCGTCTGCTGCTCCAGCGACTCGCTCAGATCGTCGGTGCGCTGCCGCAATTCGTTGAGCAGCCGCGTATTCTCGATGGCGATGACGGCCTGATTGGCGAAGTTCTTCACCAGCTCGATCTGCTTCTCTGCGAAAGGACGAATTTCCACGCGGTAGATAGCGAACGCACCAACGAGTTCATTGTCCTTAAGCATCGGCACGAGGAGGAGGGTCCGCGCGCCCGCCGCATCGACAAGTTCGGAAAACGTCGGGTCACCCTCGATATAGGCCCGTTCTGTCCTGACGTCGGCAATATGAATGACTTCCTTTGTTCGTGTGAGCCGGGTAAGCGGGACGTGCGGATGCATGTGGCGAACCGCCACCGCCCGGCGCCGCACTTCGGCATATTCCGGCGATGCGCCGTGCAGCGCCGCGGTGCGAAACTCGTTTCCGTCGTAAAGGAACAGGTTGCCGGTCTTCGCCTCGCACAGCCTGATGGCGTTCTCCAGCATGACGTCGAACACCGGTTCCAGTTCGCCGGGCGAACTGGAAATGACGCTCAGCACTTCCGATGTCGCAGTTTGCTGCTCGAGCGACTCGCTCAGTTCGTGCGTGCGCTGCTCGACCTTCATTTCCAAGTCGGCATAGGATTCCTGGAGCTTGCCGGCCATGTCGTTGAATTGATGCGCCAGCGCCTCCACTTCGTCGCCGGTTTTGATATTGATGCGCTGGCCGAGATCGCCTGCGCCGATGCGCGCAGCGCCGGCGCGGAGCGCCTGGATCGGCACCACCATGCGGCCGGCGAGGAACATGCCGGCAATGAACGCGAGCGCGAGCGCGCCGAACAGCACATAACCTGTGCGCTGGATCGACGCATAGAGCGGCGCATAGGCCTCCTCGATCGGTGTCTCGACAAAGACGAACCAGCCCAGCGGATTGACCGGCGCATAGGCCGTCAGCACTTTGTGGCCGGCGACGTCCAAAGCCTCCTGCACCGCGTCGCCGGCAGAGCCGGATCGCGCGCTCGTCACTTGAGCGAGATGCGCCATGTCGGTATTGCGCAGCACGAGGCTGATATCGGGATGTGCAATCAGACGGCCGCCGCTGTCCACCACATAGGCGCGGCCATTGGCGCCGACCTTGATTTTTGACACCACGTCCCAGATCAGCTTGAGATTGACCTGCGCGACGCTCACGCCGCTGTCGCGCCGCGCGCCGGCAAGCGCAATGGTCATATAGGGCTCGGACTCGCGGCGGAAATAAACCGGGCCGTAATAGACCTTGTTGGCCACGGCTTGCGTGAATTCGGGTTTGCCGGAATAGTCGATACCGCTGCCGACCACATCCATGGTCAGGCGCGACACTTTGAGCTGCTCGTGACCGGAGGCATCGATCTGCGCTAGCTCGGTGATCGCCGGCACTTGGCGCAAGAGCCGCAGCGCATCGAAACGCCGCTGGTCGAGCGTGCCGTCGGTCCACGGCAATTGCGTCGTCCAGCCGACTTGGCTGTCGATCTGGGTAATGAATTCCTCGATCTTGTCGGCGGCCGCCTGCGCCTGCAGGCGCTGCGTATCTATCAACACCGACTTGTGCTCGCGATAGGAGAACCAGACTTCGAAGGCGCCGTTGGCGACCAGCGCCAGCACGACAACGGCAACGAGCAGCACGACATATTTGACGAAAAGCCGGCTGCGCACGATCGATGCGCCGGAAATGGATGCGGAGTCGTCGGGGCGAGCCGGCCCCGGCATCGGCATGCTGCCTTTTTGATCGACGTCGGCCTTCATGCCGTTATCTTAGCATTCTCACGCGCTTCTTGGCCGCCTCATTCAGCGCGCTGGTTAGCCGTGAAAAGCAAATTTGGCGGGCAGATAAGACCGCGATTTGGCGGTTTTAGCGTTAACGGCGCTCGAGAGGCCGGCGCAGCTCGACCGCTTCATTCGATGACTTCATCAGCGAGCGCAACAAAATCCGGTGGCAGATTGATGCCGGTGGCCTTCGCGGTCTTAAGATTGACAACCAGCAGGTAGCGCGTCGGCAGCTCGAACGGCAGATCGGCGGGCTTGGCGCCTTGGAAGATTTTGGTGACCAGCGCCGCGGCGCGATCGAAGGATTCTTTCTGGTCAGCGCCATAAGACATCAAGCCGCCGTCGCGAGCGATGAAATCCTGTTCATAAATTGCCGGCAGCCGGTGCTGCGCCGCATAGTCGAACACGCGCTTGCGATTGAGGAGCGTGAGCGAGTCGGACACCATCAGAATCGCGTCCGGCGGACTACTGTCCATCGTTGCGAAAGCCTCATTGAAGTCGTCCGGCTCGCGCACGCCAAGCGGCAGCACCGTGACTCCCATCTCCTGCGCGGCGTTGGCTGAAGCGTCATAACGCTGCGACATGCCGAGATCGTCTTTGTTCCACAGCATGGCTACCCTGCGCAGTTGCGGCGACAATTGCTTCAGCAGTCCGAGCCGCTTTGTGGAGAGTGCCGCGGCGTCGTCGGATATCCCCGTGACACTGCCGCCCGGCCGCGCAAGGCTTGTGACCAGTCCGGTCTTGACCGGGTCGCCGGAGCCCGAGGCGATAACCGTCGGGACGCCGGATGCCTTGGCCGCCGCCGCGGCCGGGTAACTGACAGTCACCACCACGTCGACATTGGCGGCTTTCAGTTCCTGCATCAGATTAGCCGTCTGACCCACATTGCCCGCAGCGCCGCGTGCCTCGTAGGCGAGGTTTTGTCCGAGCGTAAAGCCGCGCTGCCCGAGGCCCTCGACGAGAATCTTTCCGGTGCCTGCCGTGGGCGGGATCGGGGGCCCAACCGTGAGCGTGCCGACGCGGTAGACCTTCGCGGTCTGCGACAAAGCCGGCCGCGGCAGCACGGCGATGCCGCCGAGAGCGCCGCCTCCCGCCATTGCCCCGCCAAATAACGACAAAAAATCACGGCGTTTCATGACACGCCTCCCGGGAAAGCCATCTCTCCGGAGCAGGATAGCACATCCACCAGCGTGGATTGTGCCGGAGATCACACTCAAAAGCGGAAATGATTGCGCCGATTTTCGGCGGCTTGAACATTACACCGCGCGGTCGCGGTGCGATATTTCGATAACGCGGGCGCGCGCGGCGAGTTCATCGACCATGGCATCGGCCTTGGCCTTGTTGGCGACATCGAGATTGGCGTCCCATTCGTCGAGCAGATAGAATTCCGCGTCGGTGCAGTCGACGATTTCCTGCAGCGACTTGAGCTGCCGCTCGCCGGACGAAAAGCCGAGCCTCTGGTCCATGGATTCCGGGGTGACGACGACGTCATCCTCGTCGTCGCCTTCGACATCGACCGGATCGACGCCAGAGGTGAAGTGAAAAACCAGCCGGTCCGTGGTCGGCCAATAATAAGCGCCCTTCGTCATCTCGGTCTTGAGACTGGCGAGCAGCGAGGATTTCCCGGCGCCGTTGCCGCCGCGCACGTTGATCCGCCCGGTCGGCCGCGACAGCGCGATGCGCATCGCGTCCCCGAGCGATGACACGACATGCGCCTCGTCACCCTCGCGCAAAATGAGCCTGTCGAATTTGATGCGCTCATCGAAATCCGGATCGGACTCCGGCCGCATATTGGCTGCGACGCCGCCGAAGCGCGTCCAGATGGCGACGAAGTCGTTCCAGCCGGTGGCGAGCAGATGCAACTCGTAGGTCATTTCGATCTGCCGCGGCAATGTCGTCGCGAGACCTACGAGCAGCGCCGTATCGCCGACATTATGCATGGCGACCGAGGTGATAGTGCCGAACACGATGGCGAGGCTGACGATGCCGCTCATCGCGCTCATGCCCTCGCGCGCCACGATGGCGCGCACTTGCGCGGTCAGACCTTCGCGCAGCCGGATCTTGAAGCCCGATAGCCACAGACGAAGATTGTAGCGGTTGCCGGCGAAGATATTGTCCCACGCGGTATAGCCCTGCGCGGTGACGCGGTTGTTCCGCCGCTGATTTTCGAGATAGGCGTGCGCGATCGGCGTCTGCAGCACCCATTGCATCAACAGCAGCGCGCCGAAAGCGCCGACATAGGCAAACGGCAGGATTGGATCGATTTCAGCGCCGAGCACGAGCGCGTTGAAAACCAGACCGAGAAACAGCTTGAGCGCGAATTCAAGCTCGTACATGACGTTGAAGAAGACCTGGAAGGTCTCGCCGGTCAGGAACGGTTCGATCTGCTCGCGCGCGGGCTTGTCATTGAGCAGCTTGACCTTGCCGCGGTTCTCGCGCGCAAAGCGCAGCATGTATTTGCCGAAGCCTCGATAGCCGGCGCGTTCGGCAAAGACCCAGCTGATGACTCCGACCACATAGGAGGTCGATTGCGCCGAGAGAATCCAGATCAGATCGGTGAGCAAAAACTCGCCGATGGCGACGCGGCGTCCGGCATTGATGACGAGCCAAGTCGTCGCCGCCGCGAGCATGGCCTCGACCACCATCAGGATCACCATCACGAACAGCGACGGCGAGAGCAGATAGCGGGCAAGCTCGAGGCGTGAGATCTGCTGTTGCGGCATGAATGTCCCGGCGTGACGGCTCTCGGCCGCAGATGTGTTGGCGCCCAATTCTAACGGCATCCAAACGCGAATTTAAGCGCAAGCGCAATGCGCGCGTCGCGAAATTTCCGCGCCCTGCCAACACCTTTCGGCAGAATGGTAAGCGCTTGCGGCGCTTTTTCAGGCCTGCGCGGGCTTGCGACTTTCCAGGTCCGATTGCAGCCGGTTGATGTTCTCGAACAGCCGTGCCGTTGCCAGCCGCAGAAAATAAAAGCCGAAGGTCGGGTTTTGATAATAGAGCTCCTCGACCTGCTCGTAGGTAATCGAGAGCGCCTCGCCGTCCTCGATACATTCGAGGGTGGCGGTGCGGCGGTTGTCCGGCGCCAGCATCGCGAGCTCGCCCACGACCTGGCCTGGCTTCAGCTCGATGCCGAGCTCAAGCAGCAAAAAGCGGCCGGTGACAATGCAGAACATCTCATGGGCTTCCTCGGCCCTGGCGAACAGAATATCGCCCTTGCGGAACAGCCGCCGCGCCATGAACGGCTTGAGCCAGTCCATCGAGTCCGAGCCGCGAATGGCGTCACGCACATGCCGGATGAGCGCGATCATCTGGTAGAGACGATAGCCGTTGAGCGGCAGCGCCACGGCCTGCAACACCAGCGGAACCCATTCGTGGGAGGCGGCGTAGAAAGCGATCAGCACGAAATTGGCGACGATGGCGAGAATGCGCAGCGGCACCATGGTCTTGGTCGAGGCGGTCGCCACGATCATCAGCGACCCGACGCTGTTTAACAGATTATCCCAATGCATTTATCGCCTCCGCCCTCGGCCGGTACCATGCCAGACCCGAGCTTTCGCCTCGATCCGGCAGGTTTCGTCTACGTCAACCTGCAACCCGCTTGAACGCTTAGTTGCATATCTACTGGCATACCCACTTGCACCGCGATTGTGACAACGTGGTGAGTGCTACAGAATCTAAAGACTTATCAATTTTAAGGGAACGAGATATGGCCCGCGCCGGAACGCATCTTGCGGTTAACCCTGCGCCGATCTGCCGTCTTGTACGCGTCTCCTAATCCGATTCTGTGTCAAATTCGTATTTACTGTAATGCTCACGGGACCGCGACCTGGCGGTCTTGGCCGAATTTCGGCTGGCCGATCCGGCCGCGACGGCGTAATTTGTTGGTGAAGCATAGGCTTTTGACCAACTTACCGACCAAAGTTACCTCTAACGGAGACCGCGTCATATTCAAGACTGCCTTCGCGAATATTGCGCATCTCACCGCGCCGTTACGCCGTCTCGGCGCATCGTCTTTCGCTCGCGTCGTCGTCATCATTATCGGCCTGGCGGCGATGACCGCCTATACCGTGCCGGAGCTGCAGCGCTCGGCCGGCGGCTGGCTCGTGGCCTGCCTGTGGTCGTGTCTCGCCTATTTCGCGATCGATTCTGGCGTCCGCGCCCGTACTGCAATTCAAGCCGGATTGGCGCGCGGCTATTTCCTCTCGGCGTCGGGCTTTGTCGATCTGATCGGCGTGATCGCCGTGCCGCTCGCGCTCGCCTGCGGGCTTGACGCGCCGACAGCGTGGTTGTGGGCCTCGTTGTGGATCCTCAAGCTCGCGCAGCTTTCGCCGGGCTTTGGCCAGCTCGGCCGAGTCTTCATGCTTGAGGCCAAGCCGCTCGCCAGCGTGTTGGCGCTGTTTATGATCATCCTCTTCCTCTCGTCCGCCCTGATGCTGCTCGCCGAGCGCGGCCAGCAGCCGAATGCCTTCGGCTCGATGCCGGAGACGCTGTGGTGGGCGATCGTGACGCTGACCACCACCGGCTACGGCGACAAAGTGCCGATCACGCAGTTCGGGCGGCTCCTCGGCGGCGTGGTCATGATCGGCGGCATCGCCACATTCGGCCTGTGCACCGGCATTCTGGCCACCGGCTTTGCCGCCGAAACCCGGCGGCGCAATTTCATCGAGACCTGGGACTTGGTCAGCAAGGTGCCGTTTTTCCAGTCGCTCGATCCTTCGGCCATCACCGAGATCACTCATACGCTGCGGCGTCTCGAAGTTCCCGAACGCACCCCCATCATCCGCCGCGGCAAGACCGGCGACTGCATGTATTTTATCGCTGCGGGCGAGGTCCAGGTGGATGTCAAACCAGCCCCGGTCCGCCTCGGCGCCGGGACCTTCTTTGGCGAGCTCGCGCTCCTCGGCGACTCGGTCCGCGGCGCCAATGTCACCACGACCCTACCGTCGACGCTGCTTATTCTCGACCTCGCCGATTTCCGCACCTTGACCGCGAACCATCCCGACCTCAAACACGCCATCGACGCCGAAGGCCAGCGGCGCATGAAAGAAAACCAGCAGCAGGAGCGGGACGTGCAGCGGCTCGAAGGGGCCTCGCCCTCCTGACTTGACGAGTGCTCCACTTTTGAGGGCTAAGTAATTTCAACGCGCGTCGAAATCGAGCCGGGTCGGAGTTTATGGCAAATCCTGTTGCATTGATTACCGGGGCGACCGGTCAGGACGGCGGCTATCTGGCCGAATTTTTGCTGAGCAAAGGCTATACCGTTCACGGCATCAAACGGCGCTCGTCCTCGTTCAATACCGCGCGCGTCGATCATCTGTACAAGGATCCGCACGGCTCGGGCGTGCGGTTCTTCCTGCACTACGGCGACATGACGGATTCGACGAATCTGATCCGCATCATTCAGGAGGTGCAGCCGACCGAAATCTACAATCTCGCGGCACAGAGCCATGTCCGCGTATCGTTCGAAACGCCGGAATATACCGCCAATGCCGACGCGCTCGGGACCTTGCGCCTGCTCGAAGCGATCCGGATCTTGCGCATGGAAGACAAGGTGCGATTCTATCAGGCCTCGACGTCGGAGCTCTACGGCATGGTCCAGGAAGTTCCGCAACGCGAGACGACGCCGTTTTATCCGCGCTCGCCCTATGCGGTCGCCAAACTTTACGCCTATTGGATTACGGTCAACTACCGCGAAGCCTATAAGATGCACGCCTCGAACGGCATCCTGTTCAACCACGAAGGACCGACCCGCGGCGAAACTTTCGTCACCCGCAAAATCAGCCGCGCGGTCGCCGCAATCGAGCTTGGCTTGCAGGACAAACTATTTCTCGGCAACCTGTCGGCCCGGCGTGACTGGGGCCATGCGCGCGATTACGTGGAAGGCATGTGGCTGATGCTGCAACAGCTCGAACCCGACGACTATGTGCTGGCGACCGGCGAGGAGCATTCGGTGCGCGAATTCGTCGAGAAGGCGTTCGGCTTCATCGGCAAAAAGATCGAATGGCGCGGGTCAGGTGTCGCCGAACAGGGCATCGATGCCCGCGACGGCCGCGCGCTGATTGAAATCGATCCGCGCTATTTCCGGCCCACCGAGACCGACGCGCTGCTCGGCGACCCGAGCAAAGCGCGGCAGAAGCTCGGCTGGAAACACAAGGTCTCGTTCGATCAGCTGGTGCGCGAAATGGTCGAGACCGATTTGACCGAGGTGCGCCGCGACGGCGCGCACCGCAACGTGCAGGATTGAGGCCCGCGCGCATGAACACAGCTGTGAGCACGGCTCCCGTCATATTCGAGCTCCGCGGCAAGCGCGTTTTCGTGGCAGGCCATGCTGGCATGGCGGGATCGGCCATCGTGCGGCGGCTCGAGCGCGAGGGTTGCGACATCATTAGCGCGCCGCGTAAGGAAATCGACTTACGAAATTCAGAGCAGGTCGACCGCTTCATGGCGCAAGCGAAGCCGGACGCCGTCTTTGTCGCCGCCGGAAAGGTCGGCGGCATTCGCGCCAACAGCACGTTTCCCGCCGAATTCATCGCCGACAATCTCGCCATCGCGCTCAATACTATTCGCGCGGCGCACCGCTGCAACGTCAAGAAACTCGTCTATCTCGGTTCCTCCTGCATCTATCCGCGCGAGGCGCCGCAGCCGATGCAGCCGGAAATGCTGCTGACCGGCCCGCTCGAGCCGACCAATCAATGGTATGGAATCGCCAAGATCGCCGGCATCAAATTGTGCGAGGCCTACCGGCTGCAATACGGCGCCGATTTTGTCTCGGTAATGCCGACCAATCTTTATGGCCCGGGCGACAATTATCATCCGCTCGACAGCCACGTGCCGGCGGCTCTGGTGCGGCGCTTTCATGAAGCCAAGATCGGCGGCGATCCAAATGTCGTGGTCTGGGGCACCGGATCGCCGCAGCGCGAGTTCCTGGCAGTCGATGACCTCGCCGATGCCTGCGTCTTTGTAATGAAAAGTTATTCTGATCTGCAATTTCTCAATGTCGGCACCGGCGACGACGTTTCGATCGCGGAATTTGCCCGTGTCGTCGCTGACGTGGTCGGTCATCCCGGAGACATTAAGTTCGATACGTCAAAACCGGACGGCGCGCCGCGAAAGCTATTGGACGTGTCGCGTATTAATGCGCTCGGCTGGCACGCCACCATCCCGCTGCGCGAGGGACTGCGGCGCATGTATGCCGATTTCGTCGTAAACTACGACGCGATCCGCGCCAAGACGGAAAGCAAGACGGAAAAGCAGCCGGCCTAGGGCATGATCCGCAAAAGCCGAGGCCGGCTTTCTACTCGATTGGCACCCATTTCTGCAGGCGCTTTCCGGTATCGACCTCGCCGGTATAGAAATTCCCTTTGGAATCGAAAGCGCCGGTGTGAACCCAGTGAAATTGTCCGGCATTGCGGCCTGGCCCGCCGAAGGTGCCGACCACGGCACCGTCGGCAACGCGCACCGATTCCATCAAGTTGTTGGTGCCGTCGAGCAGCACGACATATTTCTGCTTCTTGTCGAGCGGCGAGAATGCAAGGTTCCAGGTTGAGCCCGATCCTTTGGTATCCGGATTGAAAACATATTGCCGCACGAAGGTGCCGTCCCTCTGAAACACCTGCACGCGATTGTTGGTGCGGTCGCAGACATAGACGAGGCCATCCTTGGACAGCGCGATACAGTGCACCGGATTGGCGAATTGCGGCGAATCCGGCGTGTAATTCGGCAAGGCATCGTCGGTCGGCGGCTTGCCATAGGCCCCCCAGATGCGCTTGATGTCGCCGGTATCGGCATCGAGCACGGCGACGCGGTGATTGCCGTAACCGTCGGCGGCATAGATTTCATTTGCTTTCGGATCGAGCTTGAGATCGGCGACCCTGCCGAACTGCGTGAGATCGGTGCTTGACATGAGCGGGCCGCGCTTGCCGAGCTGTTTGACGAACTTGCCGTCGGTGGTGAATTTCAGCACCATGTTGTCGCCGTCGCCATTGCCGGAGAGCCAGACGAAGCCCTTGTTGTCGACAAGGATCGCATGCTCCTGCAGTGGCCAGTCGTAGCCCTGATTGTCGCCTTGCCCGCCCGCGGGCCCACCCCAGGACTTCACGACATTGCCGGCCTGATCGAACACCAGAACCGACGGCGCCGGCGCGCAGCATTTCGAGCGCGGCGGATTGAGCGTGGCGCCCTTTTCGTCGTCGGTGAGCGAGCGCGGGCGCTGGAACACCCAGATATTGTCCTGCGCATCAACCGTCATGCCGCCGACCTGGCCGAGGATCCAATTGTTTGGCAGCGGCTTCGGCCAATACGGATCGACGCGAAAGGCCGGGCTCTGGGCGTGGGCGGCAAGCGTACCGGCCATAATCGCTGTCAGAACAACGAGCACATGCGACCATACAATACGGATTTTCATTTGATTGTCCCCTCGCCCTGCACACGGCATGAAATGTCAGTGAATCTCCGGCTCCGCGATCGGCGCCTGCCCTTGCAGAAAGTCAAAGTCGCAACCCTCGTCGGCCTGGCCGATATGATGCGAAAACATCGCGCCATAGCCGCGCAGATAATGCGGCGGCGGCGACTTCCAGGTGGCGCGCCGCTGCGCCAGTTCCTCTTCGCCAACATGCAGGTGAATGCTGCGTTTGCCGACGTCGATTTCGATCTCGTCGCCGGTTTTGACAAAAGCCAGCGGCCCGCCGATAAAACTTTCCGGAGCGACATGCAGGATGCAGGCGCCATAGCTCGTGCCGCTCATGCGCGCATCGGAAATGCGCAACATGTCACGCACGCCGGCCTCGAGCAGCCTTTTCGGGATCGGCAATTGGCCCCATTCCGGCATGCCGGGGCCGCCTTTCGGGCCGCCGTTCTTGAGCACCAGGACGTGGTCGGGCGTGACGTCGAGATCGTCGCGATCGACCGCACGCGCCATCTCGTCATAGTTCTCGAAGGCGAGCGCGTTGCCGCGATGCTTGAGCAGGCGCTTTTCTGCCGCGGCCGGCTTCATCACGCAGCCGCGCGGCGCGAGATTGCCGGTGAGCACTGCGGTCGCGCCTTCGGGATAGAGCGGCTCCTTGAGCGAATGAATGACGTCCGGCAGATGCACTTGGGTGCCTTCAAGCGCCTCGCCGAGCGTTTTGCCGCTCACGGTGATGCAGGACAGGTCCAGCAGATCGCGCATCTGCCCCATCAGCGCGCGCAAGCCGCCAGCGTAGAAAAAGTCCTCCATCAGATATTTGCCCGACGGCGTGATATTGGCGATCACCGGCACCTGCCGCGAAATCGCGTCGAACCGCGCCATGTCGAGCGGAATGCCGGCGCGGCGCGCCATGGCGATGACGTGAATGATCGCATTGGTCGAGCCGCCCAGCGCCATATGCACGCGAATGGCATTGTCGAAAGCGGCAGGGGTGAGGATCTTATCCGGCGTCAGATCCTCCCACACCATGTCGACGGCGCGACGGCCGGCGGCGGCGCACATGCGCGGATGATTGGCGTCCGGCGCCGGGATCGACGACGCGCCGGGCAGCGCCAGCCCGAGCGCTTCCGTGATCGCCATCATGGTGGCGGCGGTGCCCATCACCATGCAGGTGCCGAACGAGCGCGAAATGCCGCTCTCGATCTCGTTCCACTCCTCGTCGCCGATGCGGCCGGCGCGTTTCTCGTCCCAATATTTCCAGGCGTCGGAGCCTGAGCCGAGGACATGCCCGCGCCAATTGCCGCGCAGCATCGGACCGGCCGGCACATAGATCGCCGGAATGCCCATGCTGATCGCACCCATGATCAGGCCGGGCGTGGTCTTGTCGCAGCCGCCCATTAGAACCGCGCCGTCGATCGGATGACTGCGCAACAGCTCCTCGCATTCCATGGCGAGGAAATTGCGATAGAGCATGGTGGACGGCTTCACGAACGGTTCGGCGAGCGACATCGCCGGCAGTTCGATTGGGAAGCCGCCGGCCTGAAAGACGCCGCGCTTGACGTCCTCGGCGCGCTCGCGCAGATGGCCGTGGCAGGCGTTGATCTCGCTCCAGGTATTGATGATGCCGATCACCGGCTTGCCGGCCCAGTCGTTCTGGTCATAGCCGAATTGGCGCAGCCGCGAGCGATGGCCGAATGAGCGCAGGTCGTTCTTGCCGAGCCAGCGATACGAGCGCAGGTCCTCGGGCCGTTTCTTTTTATCGAATGTCATGATGGAAACTCGCTGGGAAGGGCGGCGCTCGGGATGGTTTATAGAGCCGTTCTTGCCCACATCGTATTGAAGTCAGCGCAGCTTGGGAATGCACCCCTCTTCACGCGGCGCCTAACAAGGAAAACCCCGGACGGAGCCGGGGCTGCTAATGCATTGAGCTGACTGTACGTCCGCCTACCAGAATTTATAGTTGAAGCCGCCGCGCACGATATTGTCGGTAACGCGTGTGCTCCACGTATAGGTCGGGAAATTCGGATCGCCGGTGACGGCGCTGAAGTTCAGCGTGGCGTAATCGACATATAGATACTCGACCTTCCAGGTCCAGGCGCTGGAACTCCATACCGCACCTTCGATGCCGCCACCGATGGTCCAGCCGACTTGGGTCGAGGCGCCGCCGAACGCCCACGATGCCGAGATGTTGGTGTCGGTGAAGTTACCGGCCCACTTGATACTGCCGTAAGCGAGGCCGCCGGTCGCATAGATCAACAAGTACGGCCTGATCAGATAGCCGGCGCGCGCGCACCGTGCCAAACCACAAAACCTTGGTGGTGACGGACGCATTGAGCGCGGAAAAGCCGGAGGGAAAATCAAAAAAGTAGTTGGCGCCAAAGTTCCCGTTGCCGCGTTCGGCCGAGCCCTAAAAATCCGTCTCGAGCCCATAGACCCACATGTTACTGGCTTGCCAATTATAGCCGAGCTGAACACCGCCGATGACACCGTCAACGTGCTGTCCGTCCAGCAAGACGTTTGGAATCCCAAAGCCGGTGAAGCCTGCGCCGCCGTTGTAGGTCGAGTGCGCGTTGCCCCAGCTGTAGCCAAGATTGGCGACGACACAAGCGCCAGTCCAGCTGAAAGCCGGCGGCGGAGGTGGTGGAGGCGGCGGATAGTGCGGCTTCGGCGCCGCCATCGCCACGCCACTGCCAAGTGTCAAACTTGTTGCTATCAGCAAAGTCGCGAGCGGGTGACGCATTTAAGCCCCCACCGTTCTCTCGCAAACTAAAACTGATTATCTCGTCAAATTTCGTCGCGTCCAGAGAAAGCGACGATTCCACATCGCCGCGATGTCAATTTCCGACGCGCCGTGTCGCCGCTGTCACACCGCCCGCACGGCACAGCAGGGTTCTTTGAAAGACAAAGAAAATCAGCCCGCTAGCCAGTTCCGAAAATGGAACCTGGCACAAAGTAAAGTGGCGCGCGTGTCTGACCAGACAACCCGTGACCAAACAAACAACTGGTCGGACTCTTCGAGCCGGCTGTTCGTTGCATGGCAAAAGAAAACTTTCCGTACCAACGCAGCAAAGTGCAATGCAACAATCGCTTGCGCCGCCCTACTCCGCAGTGGCGCCGGTGGCCTTGACCACCTTGGCCCATTTGTCGGTCTCTTGCGCGATGATCTTGCCGAAATCTTCCGGCGTACCTGGAATCAGAGTGCCACCGAGCTCGGCGAGCTTTGCCTGAACGCCCGGATCGGCAAGCGCCTCATTCACCGTCTTGTTCAGCTTGTCGATGATCGGGCGCGGCGTGCCCTTGGGCACTGCCATGCCGAACCAGGCGCTCGCCTCATAACCGGGCACGGTTTCCGCAACGGTCGGCACATCCGGCAACGTCTTCTCGCGGACGGCGGTCGTCACCGCGATCGCGCGCAGCCGCCCCGCCCGGATATGACCGATCGACGACGGCATATTGTCGAACACCACCTGCACCTGACCGGCGAGCATATCGACAAGTGCCGGCCCGGCACCGCGATAGGGCACGTGCACCATATTCACGCCCGTCATCATCATGAACAGCGCGCCCGACAGATGCACCGAGGTGCCGATGCCTGACGACGCCATATTGACCTTGCCCGCATTGGCTTTGGCGTAATCGATGAACTCCTTGACGGTTTTCGCCGGCACGTTCGGATTGACTTCCATGATATTCGGCACGCGAATGAAGCCTGCCACCGGCGCCATGTCGATGATGAAATTGAAGGGGAGATTCTTGTAGAGCGTCGCGTTGATAGCGTTCGCCGGATTGACCAGGAACACCGTGTAGCCGTCCGGCGGCGAATGCGCTGCCATCTCGGTCGCGAGATTGTTGCCGGCGCCCGGCCGGTTATCGATGGCAAATTGCTGGTGCAGATGTTCCGACAGATATTGCCCGACCAGGCGGGCGCAGATATCGGTCGAGCCGCCGGGCGGATAGCCGACGAGCCAGCGTACCGTGTGGTTCGGATAATCGTCATCGGCGCGCGCCGCTCCGCCACCGCCCAAAACCAGCACGCCCGCAAAGGCGGCCGCGAAAGCCCACTGAACGAAGCGCTGCATTCCACTCCCCCTGCGGTATATCTCTTATTGGCCTTAGCCTACGCGGCATCGGTGATCTCGAACAAGTGATCCACGCCGCCCTCGGTGCCTCGGAAGCTACCTTGCTGGCCGCGGGCGCGGCCGATAGTTTTGCCGCGCAACATGCCGGCGTGAGGAAACCCCAAAGGATATTGCGATGATCGATCTTTATGCGTTGACCAGCCCGAACGTGCAGAAAATCTACATCATGCTCGAAGAGACCAAGCTGCCCTACAAGGAGCACTTCGTCGATGTTTGGAAGGGCGAGCAGTACAATCCGGATTTCATCAAGATCAATCCGAACTCGAAAATTCCAGCGATCGTCGATCACGACGGCCCCGGCGGCAAGCCCTATACAGTGTTCGAGTCGGGCGCGATCCTGATGTATCTCGCCGAGAAATCGGGACAATTCTTGGCCAAGGACCCGGCGAAGAAATACGATGTGCTGCAATGGCTGATGTTTCAGCTCACAAGCATTGGCCCGATGTTCGGCCAGTTCACCCACTTCAAGATGTTCGCGCCGAAGGACAATGCCTATTCGATGACCCGCTATCAAACCGAGGTGAAGCGCCTCTATGAGGTGATGGAAAAGCGCCTCGCACAGGCGCCCTATCTCGGCGGCAGCGACTATTCGATCGCCGACATCGCCACGTTTCCTTGGGCGCGCAATCACGATGCGCAAGGCGTGAAGTGGGAGGATCACCCGAACCTCGCGCGCTGGTTCAAGGCGATCGACGAGCGGCCGGCGGTGAAGACGGCGCTTGCGAAAATCGGCGCCATCAAGTCGCACCGCGACAATGCCACCGATGATCAGAAGGACCGCTTCTTCAATCGCGGCAAATACGCGCGAGCGTGAGGTCGACTTTGCGCGGAAGCGCCCCGGCTAGTCGAGCCTGATCCCGATCGATTTGACCAGCGGCGTCCAGCGCGCCACTTCGTCTTTTATGAACGTGTTGAACTTATCGGTCGTCCAATCGGTCACCGGAATGACGGCGGCGTTGACCAGGGATTGCCGATATGACTGATCCGCCATGGCGATGCGATTTGCTTCGGCGACCTTGTCGATACATGACATTGGAGTTCCGGCCGGCGCAAAGAAGGCAAGTAACTGCTGTGTGACCAAGCCCGGAACTCCGGATTCCGACGCCGTCGGCACGTCCGGTGCGATCGGCAGACGATTCGGATTGGTGATCGCGAGCAATCGCAATTTTCCGGTGCGATGAAATTCGAGCACCTGGCTGGTCATCGCCGGGATGAAGATCGGAATCTGGCCGGCAATGAGGTCGGTCATGCCGGGCCCGGCGCCGCGATACGGGACATGCGGCAGATCTTTTAGTTCGGCCAGCGATTTGAGCATTTCGCCGCTGAGGTGGTTCATCGTCCCCGCGCCGGGTGTCCCATAGGAGAGCTTGCCGGGATTTGCGGCGACATAATCGATAAGCTCTTTGAGGCTGTGCACCGGCACCGATGGGTGGACGGTAATGCCGAAGCCGGTAAAGGCGAGCATCGAGATCGGCACCAATTCCTTCATAGGATCGAGCAGCGGATGCTCGCGCAAAACCATCTCGGCGAGGTGGATCGAAGAGGCGCCGAGGAAAATCGTGTAGCCGTCGGGCGACGCGTGCGCGACCAATTGCGCGGCGATCGAGCCGCCCGCTCCCGGCTGGTTGTCGACAAACACCGTGCCAAGCGTTGTCTTCACTTTGTCCGCCCATGGCCGGCCGACAATGTCGAACACGCCGCCGGGCGGAAACGGCAGCACCAGCCGCACAGGATGATCCGGATAATCGCTCGCCCGCGCCGCGCCAGAGATGAGCGGAAGCACAGCCGCGCCCGCTCCCAGGCACAGAAATTCCCTGCGTAGAATCATGACCTCTGTCTCCTCCCAATGGCCGGGCGACGTTGCGCCCGTTTTATTTGCACATGATCCTTTTTCGGGATCGTCCGTATTAGTCAGCCTTGACGCCGGCGAATTTGATCACCTTCGCCCATTTGCTCGTTTCCCCAGCAATGAACCCGCCGAACTCGACAGCCGGCGTCGGCTTGGCTTCGCCGCCGATATCCTTGATCCGCGCCTTGAATTGCGGATCGGAAAATCCGGCGGTGATACTCGTGCTGAGCATGTCGATGATGGCGGGGGGCGTCGCCTTCGGCGCACAGGTGCCGCTCCAGCTCACCGCATCGAAGCCGGGCAGCACTTCGGCGACGCTTGGAATATCCGGCAGCACGTCGGCCCGCGTCGTGCTCGTCACCGCCAAAGGCCGCACCTTCTCGGCGCGGATCGAGCCGAGCGCGGTCGGCACGGTAACGACGAAGGCCTGGATCTGGCCCGCGATCAGATCGTTGAGCGCCGCTGTCGGGCCGCGATAGGGCACGTGCACGATATCGATGCCGGCGGTCATTTTCAGAAGCTCGATCGACATGTGCATCGGCGTGCCGATGCCGGGCGAAGCGACGTTGATCCTGCCCGGATTGGCCTTGGCGTAAGCGATAAATTCGGGAAAACTCTTGACCGGAAAAGACGGGTTGACGAGCAGCACCATCGGAAAAATGATCATGCCGGCCACGGGCGCAATATCGCGCGTGAAAACGAAATCGAGCTTCTGGTAGAGCGACTCGTTGATGGAATTCGCGGTGAGACAGGTGAGTAGTGTGTAGCCGTCCGGAGTAGCGGCGACGACAGTCTGTGCCGCGATATTGCTGCCGGCCCCCGGACGGTTCTCGACGACGAAGGGTTGGCCAAGGTGTTCGGACAGCCATTGGCCGGTCAGGCGCGACGTGAGATCGGGCGTGCCACCAGCGCCAAAGCCCTCGACGATGCGCACCGGCCGGGTCGGATAATCGAGCGCTAAGGCCACCACGCTCCAGATGCCGGCCACGCCGATCACCGCGCCTATGGCCGGCCACGCGACAAACTGCAGCAACTGCGTACGCGGCAGCGTCATGTGTTCCCCCTCCCCTGCGGATCTTTGTCCGCTTTTTTCTGGCCGCAAAAGTCGCAGCGCGTGAGGCTATCGTGCCGCCCGGCAGGTGAGAAGGGCCGCGCCGCATTTGCCACAGCGGCGCGACGCTCTTCCTTCGCGCAGCTTAGTGCGGCGACATCCGCGCCGAGCCTGGATGGCCGGGAACCTTGAAGCGCTTGCCGGTGTCGGTGACGTCCGTTCCGTCAACGCGCAGGATGGAGAGATCCTGATCGTTGTAATTGCCGACATAAATGTAACGGCCGTCAGGCGTGAAGACCGCGGCCTCGGGCAGCCCGCCGACTTCGATGTCCTTCAGCTTGGTGACGTTCTTGCCATCGACTTTGAGGATCGTGACCACGCCGTGCTGATGATAGAAAAACTCTTTCGTACTTTTGTTGGACCCGAGAGCGTCAGCTGCCACGGCGAGATTTCCTTTCGGGCTGATGGCGAGGCCCTCGGGGCTGTCCGGCACCGTGACATGATCGATCACACGCGGCGGCTGCGCGGCGAGATCGATGACGCTGACGGTGTCGACATTGCCATCGGACGATCCGAGATTGCCGTTGTCCGCAGTCAGCGCGATCGAACCGTCCGGCGAAACCAAAAGATTGTACGGGAACAGCCCAACCAGAAGATCGCGCTTGGTGTAGGTCACCTTGTTGCCGTCCACGTCGAGCAAGGCGACCTTGTTCGCCGTGTTCTTGGAGGCGAGCGCGTGCTTGCCGTCCGGCGTGAACACGACCTGGGAGACTTCGTCGCCCATCGGGATCGTGTCGATGATTTTTACGTCGGTGCCGCTGATCGACAACACGCTGATCGACTTGTCGGCGCGGTTGGCGACGAGCGCGAGATTGCCGGCCGGATTGATGCTCAGGCCGGAGGGCTGCGTGGCGCCGGTGAGAGTGGCGGCGAGCTTGGGCGGCTTCGCCTTGAGGTCGATGACGTAGATCTTGTTGTCGGGGATTTGCTTCAAGGCATCGCCATCTTTGACGACATCCATCGAGTCGGCGACGATCGCCACCGAGCCAGTCGGGTCGATATCGAGATTGACCGGCGGCCCGACGACCGAATTCTTCAGCGGCAGATTGGCGACGATCTTCGGGTCGAGCGGATCGGCCAGATCGACGATCAAGACCGAATCCCTGCCCGGAGGCGACAGGACCGCCTTGCCGTCGGCATCGAACGTAACTTTCTCGTCATTGCCGACGATCATGAATGGAGCCGCTCGCGCGGCAGTCATGCCGAGCCCGACACCGATAGTGATGGCGAGCTTCAGCATCGTATGCTGAATGCACATGGAATCCTCCCAGCTATATTTTTTCGGGTCTTTCTGCCCGATCGCCGAGTGTCGCGCCTTCGCCGTACTACCGCAAGTAGGCCGCTGCCACTGGCGCATGACGCAGGCCGAGCGGCAGTACTGTTTGTCCGGGAGGTAGCAAGGCCGAGAGGTACCGGCTGCGTTCAGGCCCGCTTCTTGGCCGGCCGTTTGGGCGGTCGCTTTCCCTCCTTGCGTGCTTCCGACAGCGCGATCGCGATGGCCTGCTTGCGGCTCTTCACCTTACCGCCTCTGCCGCCCGGCCCGCTTCGCGCGGTGCCGCGCTCAAACCGCTTCATCTCGCGCTCGACGTCTTTGCTCACACTTGGGGAATATTTTCGCCGCCGCTTCGCCATTGGTGCCTCCGAGATCGTCGTATCCTTGCAACAAACAACTCACGACGTGCAAACACGCTCGCCAGGAAATCGTTCCTTCGCCGGCAAATGCAGCGCCGCGGAAGTGTTCAAGCCACGCGCGGCATGGCGCGGAATTCATGAGCGCTCGCCATCGCCCATGGGACCTCGAACCGTTTGTCGCCGGTGCCGGCAATGAGTTCGCCCGGCTGCAGCGGTGGAAAAAGCTCGACAAAGCTTCTGACTTCGTTGGGCGAAACGCGCCGCGAAAAATGCGCCGGCATGAACTGGTTCGGGCGGTCGAGCCCCGCCGCCGCCGTGAGTTCGGCGAGCGATTCCAAGGTGGCGCGGTGAAAATTATAGACGCGCTCGGTCTTGTCCGGAACGACGAGCGCGCGCTGCCGCGTGCGGCCCTGGGTCGAGACGCCGGTCGGGCACCGGTCGGTGTGGCAAGACTGCGACTGGATGCAGCCGAGCGCGAACATGAAGCCGCGCGCCGAATTGCACCGGTCGGCGCCGAGCGCCATGACACGGGCGATATCGAAGGCGCTGATGACCTTGCCCGAAGCGCCGACCCTGATGCGATCGCGCGCATTGATGCCGACGAGCGCGTTGTGCACAAAGTTCAAGCCTTCGCGCAGCGGCAGGCCGAGATGATCGGCGAATTCGAGCGGCGCCGCGCCGGTGCCGCCCTCCTTGCCGTCGACAACGATGAAGTCGGGATAGATATCGGTCTCGAGCATCGCCTTGCAGATCGCCAGGAACTCCCAGGGATGGCCGATGCAGAGCTTGAAAGCCGCCGGCTTGCCGCCGGAAAGATCCCGCATCTTGGCGATGAACTGCATCATCTCGATCGGCGTCGCAAACGCCGAATGCCGCGACGGCGAGATGCAATCCGCGCCCATCGGCACGCCGCGCGTCTCGGCAATCTCGGCAGAGACCTTGGCCGCCGGCAAGACGCCGCCATGACCGGGCTTGGCGCCTTGGCTCAATTTCAATTCGACCATCTTGATCTGGTCGCTCTTGGCATTGGCCTCGAATTTCTCGGCGCAGAACGTGCCGTCGCTGTTGCGGCAACTGAAATAGCCCGATCCGACCTCCCAGATGATGTCGCCGCCGTTCTCGCGATGATAGAGGCTATAGCCGCCCTCGCCGGTGTCGTGCGCGAAGTCGCGCGCTTGGCGCCGCCATTGAGCGCGCGAATGGCGTTCGCGCTCAGCGCGCCGAAACTCATCGCCGAAATGTTGAAGATGGAGGCCGAATAAGGCTTGGTGCAATCCGCCCCGTCGACGGTGATGCGGAACGGCTCGTTGACGACCACCTTCGGCGCGATCGAATGCGCCAGCCATTCGAAGCCCGACGCGTAAACATCGTTCTGGGTGCCGAACGGCCGCTTGTCGAGCGCCCGCTTGGCGGGCTGATAGACCAGCGCGCGCTTGTCGCGGGAGAACGGCGTGCCGTCTTTCTCACTCTCCAGAAAATATTGCCGGATTTCGGGGCGTATCTCCTCGAGAATGAAACGGATATGCGCCGAAAGCGGATAGTTGCGCAGCACGGCGTGCCGCGTCTGCAGGAGATCGATGGTGCCGATCAGCGCCAGCGCGCCGAACAGCACAAGCAAGATCACGACATAGATCGACGGATAGCCGTCCACCTCATCGAACAGAAGAAGCGCGCTCAAAATCAGTACGGCCGTGTAAACGATAAAGCGCGGTTGCAGCGGCAATAAAAATGCCCGCGTAGATTCCTCCCGGTTCGATTTACGCGAACCTAGCCGTTCGTCCGCGTAGCCGCGAGTTCTATGAAGGATATTTGTCAGTTTAATGAGACGTCACACCGATCGCTGCGCGCTATGGTGTTGCACCGCAATATCAAATGACGACGTCGTTCAATCCGCCTGGATATGCGCCGCGCGGATCACCCGGCCCCATTTGTCGTTCTCTTGGGCGAGGAATTTCGAGAAATCCTCCGGCGAGCCGGTAAATGTGAGCGCGCCAAGATCGGCAAAACGCGCCTGCAATTTCGGGTCGGCGACTGCGGCATTGATCTCGCGATTGAGCTTGTTGATGACCTCGGGCGGCGTTCCCTTTGGCGCGCCAACCCCGATCAGGCCGTTGACCTCGAATCCCGGCACGAAGTCGCCGACGGTGGGCAAATCCGGCAGCGCCGCGAGCCGCTTTTTGGTCGTCACCGCCAGACCGCGCAGCCGTGCTGTCCGTACCGGCTCGATCAAAGCCGGAATGGTGTCAAACATGCCGTCAACGCGGCCACCGAGAAGATCGGTTTGTGCGGGCCCAGCACCGCGATAGGGCACATGAACGATGTCGACATTGGCCAGGATCTTGAACAGCTCGATCGAGAGATGGCTGAGATTGCCGGAACCGGTCGAGGCCATATTGATCTTGCCCGGGTTGGCTTTGGCGTGCGCAATGAATTCTGGCACCGTCTTGGCCGGAAAGCTCTGATTGACCACCATGACCTGCGGCAACAGATTGATGCTGGCAATCGGCGTGATATCGGACATGAAGTCGAACGGCAGGCGCTCATAGATCATGCTGCTGGTTACGTTCGGCAGCGTCACGAGCAGGAGCGTGTACCCATCCGGATTCGAGCGCACCACCGCTTCAGTAGCGATCGTCGTGCCGGCTCCGGGCCGACTTTCGATGACGAATTGCTGGCCGAGCCGCTCCGACAGCGACTGGCCGACCAACCGCGCGATGATTTCCGGTGAGCCGCCGGGACCGAAACCTACGACCATATGAACCGGCCGCAAGGGATAGGTATCAGCCCGCGCCAACCGCGCGAGCGGCAAAGATGCAACAGCGACCGCGATAAATTGCAGCACGCCGCGACGCGGCAGCGTCATGGATTCCCCCTAAAAACATGCACGTATCCCCATCCGGTTATCCCGAACGGTCACGCGTCTTTCGGTTCGGCATCGAGCCGTGCAATCCAGCCTTCGAGGCCCGGCTTCGCCGCCGGATAGCGCTGCAGCACCAGCGGATCGTGACCGGGCACGACATGACGCGGCGCGCTCGCCAATTTCTTCAGCCGCTCGTAGCCCTCGACTACTTCCTCGATATTATAGGTCAGCGGAAAAATCCGACCGCCATTGATATGCGTGTAGAGATGCGTGGCGTCGGCGGCGAGCACGACATGGCCGAGCCGCGTTTTCACCCGGACCGATTGCAGGCCCTTCGAGTGGCCGCCGATGTGATGCACGGTGACGCCCGGCACGATCTCGTCTTCGCCGTCATGAAACGCGGCACGGCCGGAAAAGACTTTGCGCACCATGGCGACGATGTCTTCGACCTCGAACGGCGCGCGCAGTGCCTGGTGGCACATGCAGCGTCCGGTCGCATAGGCCATTTCGCGGTCCTGCAAGTGATAATGCGCTTGCGGGAACAGGTCGTAGTTGCCGCAATGATCGTAATGCAGGTGGCTGAGGATGACGGTCTTCACCGCCTCGGGCGTGATGCCGAGCGCAGCAATCCCATCGCGCACGGGCTTCGTCGTCTCGCGCTGGCGCTTTTTGCCCATCGCTTCGTCGAACCCGGTATCGACAATGATGGTGCCGGAAGGTCCGGCGATCGCCCAAACATAGAAATCGAGCGGCTGCAGCACGTCATGCGGATCACCGTCGATGTAATTGGCCGGCGAACGGCGCGCATGGTGGCCATAGCGGATGGCATAAATTTCGTGGACGTCGCCGCTCACATGCCCCCTATCGTCCCGCATCCTATGGCTCCAGCAAGCCAGCGCCCGGCGCGAAGATTCTCGTTGTCCGATTCTTATTGTCTATGAATAGACTACGCGAGCCGGTGCAGGCCTGGGAAGGGCCTCGCTCGCCCTCCGGCAAAAGGTCGCGGGACAGGGTTAAGCTCTAAGCATGATCCGGAAAAGTGGATGCCGATTAAAAAGATCATGCGCAAATCAAAAATTTTGCTTCACTCTTCTTCGCGGTGCACGTCGTGCACGACGATACCGGCCCCGAGCGACGGCATTTTGAGCCATTTTTGGTGCTTGAGCGTGCGCTTGGTGTCTTCGTAACCGCTCTGCCAATGCTCGCGCATCGAGGTGCCGGAGAATTCATGATCCTTGGCGTGCCCCTCATAGGCTTTCTGCTGATAAATGATATGCAGAATAGCAATGTCTGACAGTTTCGACAGCTGCGCTATCTGCTCCCGTTCATGGTCAGAACGGCTTTCCTCCGGTATCCGGATCAGCGCCTGATAGAGGCTGACTTTCAAGTTGTGCAGGCGGCGAAACACGTCGGTGTTATAACGGGTGCGCGAGGAATACATGATGTCCTTGTGGCGACCCATCACGTCTTCGATGGAAACCGATCCGGACGTCATTCATGCATCGACCGCGAATACATGGTCATCACTTACGCGTAGTGGATGAGCGGCTGCTCCATCGGCTGGAGCGGCTCGGCAATTGTGACGCCAGATCAGCAAGGGCACCTTTCCCTCGCCGGCGGTCCTGGTGAAGAGCATCTCCGATCAGGTCACGCAATACGGCACGATCGCCAAAATGCCGGCGGACCAGGTCGGCAACGTGCGTAACGACATGTATCTGGCCTCGGAAGCGATCCGCTTCCTGATGAAGGACAAGGAAAGCGAGTTGAGCGCGCAGGATGTCGCCACGCTCAACGCCTACAAAAAGTCGCTCGACAGCGCGACCAAGTTCATCCCGGGTTGGGTGAAGATCGTCGTCGCCATCGCGCTCGGCTCGGCACCATGGTTGGCTGGAAGCGCATCGTGGTGACGGTCGGCGAAAAGATCGGCAAGACGCACCTGACCTATGCGCAAGGCGCCTGCGCCGAAATCACCGCCGCCGCGACCATCGCCGCCGCTGACGGTTACGGCCTCCCGGTGTCGACCACGCACGTGCTGTCATCAGGCATCGCCGGCACCATGACCGCCAACGGATCGGGCCTGCAATGGTCGACGGTCCGCAACATCGCGATGGCCTGGGTGCTCACCCTGCCCGCCGCGATGATCCGGTCCGGCACGCTCTACTTCATCTTCTCGCATCTGTTCTGAGCGGAAACAGCCGCAGGCCCCGATTTGGGGCGGACGAAAAGCAAAACCCCGGCGCTGCAAGGCGCCGGGGTTTTGTACGTTACGCGACTAGGCTTACGAAATCGGTTGGCGCGGACGGATTACAGTTGTCCGTATTTGCGCAGCACCACGCGGCAGCTCTCGCCGACGCGCCAGCTATGGGCGGCCAGCGTCGCGCCGCAGTGCAAAAGGTTGTTCCAGCTCATCCCGCCGGAACGGTCACACAGCTTGGCTGCGGCCGGACGGCACGGCGCAAGCTCGGCAAGATCGACGGCGTTAGCCGCCGTGGCCGAAACGCCCAATAGAATGCACGCAGCTATGAGAAGCTTCATCTTCAGTCGTCCCTCAAATTTTTGCCGGGGTGCTATTCTCTTACCGTTTTACGACGGTAAAGGCCAGCTTTTTGGTGCGGCGCAAAATTAATCGTAAATATCTGAAAGTCAGAACAAATAAATCAAACGCGCGTTTGACAGGTCAGCGCTGCTGCCCGTTTTATGCCGCAATTGACGCAGGAAAACGCGATTCCGCGCCCGGCGAGACGGGCGCGGATATCCATGTGATTCGGTTCGGCTTTAGGCCGCGGCCGTCAGATTGCCGAAGCGCTTGAGGTTCTCTCTCTGCTTGTCGTTGCGTGGCGGCAGCTTGAACAGCCGGGCTGCGGTGCCGCCGACGATATTGTGCTTGGCCTTCTCGGACAGGAACGGCAGGTCCCAGATCGTCGCCGGCAGGTCGAAATCCCAGTGTGGATAATCCGACGAATAAAGCAGCTGCGTCTCGGCATTCATCATGCGGAACGTGCATTCCAACGCGTCGTGATCCTGGATCTCCATCGGCTGCGATGAATAGAACATGTCGCGCATATAGTCGGACGGCTTCTTCTTCAGGAGCGGCGCCTCCGAGGGCCGCAGCATGAATTCGTGGTCGAGCCGCTGCATCAGGAACGGCACCCAGGCGAGCCCGGATTCGATCCAGATCACCGGCAGCTTCGGGAAGCGCTCGCCCATGCCGTTGATCACCCAGTTCGTGCAATGCAGCACGTTGTACCAAGTGAAGCCGAGCGCATGCGCGGAGAGGAAGCGGTTACAGCTGCGATAGATCGGCTCGCCGCCCCAGTTCGGACCGGAATGGAACGACAGCACGAGGCCGCGCTCCTCGATCGCCCGGTAGAGCTTCATATAGGCATTGTCGTAGACCGCCATGTGGTTGCGCACCGTGGTCACCATGAAGCCGCCGACGTGTTTGCGATCGCCGAAGGTCTCGACCTGGCGCAGCGCCGCTTGCGGATCGCTGAACGGCAGGCACAGCATCGAGAAGAAGCGGTTGTCGGCCGCCGGCATCACCTTCTCGGTAAGCCAGCGGTTGTAGGCCCAGCACAGATCGACCTCCATCTCGATCTGCGGATGCAGGCCGATCGAGAGCATGCCGGTCGGGAACAGACAGGAATAATCAACGCTCATCGCGTCCATCCAGCGGTGACCCAGCTGGACGTCGCGTAGCGAACCGGGCTCGGTCTTTTCCGATGACCGCAGCGGATAGCGCGTGACCCGTCCGCCCATGTCCTGATAGCCGACGCCCTGCACCATGACGCCGGCGCGCGAATTGCCCTTTTTGCGCCCAGACATGGTGAGCTGGCGCAACACGTCGTTTTCCATATAGGGCACGAACTCATCGAAGTTTTCGCCTGCGTAATGGGGGGCGTCGACATCGACAATCAGGACGTCGTCAAAACTGCGCTGGTGCGCCTGCTTGCGCGCATGCGCCAATAGGCGGCTGGTATTGAGCTCGTCGACAGTGACGCGGCGGCCGCGATCAGCGATGAGATCCATGGTCTTCCTCCTGGCGCCTCTGGCGCTTTTCTTGACGCGCTAGAGCGGGACGCCGCTCTAGCTGTTTCCTGTGCATGACCCTATCCGAAAACCGGTGCCCACTTTTCGGGATCACGCACTAACGTCCCGTCCAATTTTGCCACATGCCGAGCTCGAACACGGCAAGGTCGGTGGCTTTCAGCAGTCCGCTCGCCGTCACCATGACGTCGGTCGCGGATATCGAATTCTTCGGCACCGGCGCGAATTCCTCGCCGGCTTCGCGGCGCGCCCGATAAAGCCGGCAGGCCGACGCGATCAACGCCTGCAAGGCTTCGGCCGCGATGGCATCGAGATTGCCGTCGGCGAGAATGCGATCGAGCGTAGCGGCGACCTGTTTGGCTTCCGCGCTGGCGCCATTCATGACCGCGACGGGCCGCTTTGCCGGCCGCGCCGCAGACGCGCGGCGCGCCGCCGGCTTGCTCACAGGTTTGGCCGGCGATTTGGCAACGTTCTTCGAGGCAGTTTTGGCCGCGCGCTTAGGCGACGACATAAACGTCCTCTCCTTTTTGCACGACCTTGTACTTCTTCAGCTTCAGCTTGCGGTCCGACACGCATTCGCCGGTCTTCATGTCGTATTCCATACCGTGCCAGGGACAGACGAAGTGCATCTCGTCCTCGGAGAAGAACAGGCCCATCGAGGTTTTGTCCGGCCGCAGCCGTTCCTCGACCTTGGCGATGGTCAGCCCCTCGCAGGCCGGTCCGCCCTGATGCAGGCAAAAATTGCTGTAGGCGTAGAATTCTCCGTCATGCCGAAACACGCCGATCTCGTTGTCGCCGGCAAAAATGATGCGGCGCTCGCCGTTGCTGAATTCTGAGGTCTTTGCGACGAATTTCTCGGCCATATTTACCCTCGCGTTACACCCTGGTCTTTAGTTGTAGCGATCGCTCATTTCACCGGCGATTTTCCACTTGTTCAATTGCTAACACAAATCGACGTCCTGCGCGACGCGCATAACCATAAGCCCTGCCATGCCGTCTCGCGGCCGTGTCGGTGGGGCGAGCGCCGCCGGTAAGCCAGCTCTGCTCCGACCTCCTCCACCGGCGATCAAGTCATCCGGTTTTCGATTTCCCCGATCTTTTCGATCCAGAGCTTCACCACATCACCGGCTTTGAGGAATTCGCCGCGGCCGGCGCCAACGCCGGCGGGGGTGCCGGTCATGATCAGGTCGCCGGGATAAAGGGTCATGCCGGCGGACAACTCCTCGATCTGCTCGGCAAGCGTGAAGATCATGCCCGACGTGTGGGAATCCTGCTTAATCTCGCCGTTGACCCACAATTTCAGGCCGAGTTTCTGCGGATCGCCGATATCGGATGCCGGTACGATCCATGGTCCGAGCGGACAGGAACCGTCGAAGCTCTTGTGCTTGGTCCAATCCCACTTGAATGGCGAGGAATCGGGCACGCTCGCCCGGCGGCCGCGGTCGCGCGAAGACAGATCGTTGCCGATCGTATAGCCGGCGACATAGGACAGCGCCTTGGCCAGCGGCACGTTTTTCGCCACTTTGCCGATGACGGCAACCAATTCGACTTCCCAGTCCATCTGCTTGGCATAGTCGGAAATCTTCACCGGGGCCCCCGGATCGGTCACGGCGCGGGAAGCCTTGAGGAAGTGCCAGGCCTTGAGCCCAAGCGTATGCGGATCGGGCGGCGCCGGCCGGCCTTCGCGGGCCGCCATTTCGGCGGCGTGGTCGGCGTAATTGGCGCCGGCGCAGTAGATCGTCGACGGAAACTGAACCGGAGCGAGAAATTTGGTCCTTTTCATCGGCTGGCGCTTGAGCCGGCTTTTGCCGGATTTGGCAGCAGCCTGCTTCAGCACGCCCTCCGCCGTCTTCCAGTCGTCGAGAATGCCGATCACGCTGGCATAGGCCGGCTTACCGGTGAGCTCGGCGGCGTCGAACACCTCCTCGCCGATGATAAGACCGGCGCGCGGCCCCTCGCTCGACCGATAGGTGGCGAGCTTGTAACCGGCAAGCTTTCCCCCCGATCCCGACTTCTTCTTGGCCATAACCGTCTGCTCCCTTATTCTTGGCCATAACCGTCTGCTCCCTTACGATTTGAGCCGGGGAGCAAACCGCGATCCCGCGCGCTTGGCAAGCCCGTCAGCGGTTTGCGCATAGCGGCGCTCTTGAGTTCGTGCCGAGCTGGTGATTGATTCACGCTACATTTGATGGGGCATGATCTTCGGATCATGCCCTGAGGAAACACCAAGCAGTCAGAGCAGTGCCATGATCAAGCCCCGCCGCATCGGACACGCCGTTTACGAAACGCCCGACCTCGATCGCATGATCGACTACTACACCGAAGTTGTCGGTCTCGTGCTGGCCGAGCGCGAAAAGGACCGCGCCTTTCTCGCCACCCAGGTCGGCCAGCTTACCATTCAGCTCAACAAGGCCAGTGCCGAGCGCGGCGTCATGCTGTCGTTCGAAGTGGCGCCCAATTCGGATTTCGGCGCACTGGCGCGTGAGCTCGAGAAGGACGGCATCAAAAGCGAATTGCGCAACGATTCCATTCCCGGCCTCGGCCAGGTCCTGACGTTCAAGGACAACAAGGACACCACGATCGCGCTGTTCAAGGACTGGAAGTATCTCGGCAAGCACCTGCCGCATCACGGCGTCGGCGTCTACAAGCTCGGCCATATCGCCTGGGTGGTCGACGATCCCGCCAAGACGGCGGAGTTTTACAGCAAGGTGATGGGGTTCAGGGTTTCGGATTGGATCTCGGACTTCTTCGTCTTCATGCGCTGCAATACCGATCATCACACTGTGAATTTCATCCGCGGCACGGCGTCAAAAATGCACCACATGGCGTTCGAGCTGAAGGACTTCATCCATCTGCAGAATTCCTGCGATCTGTTCGGGCAGAAGCAAATTCCGATCATCTGGGGGCCGCTGCGGCATGGGCCCGGGCACAATATCGCCACCTATCACCGTAATCCCGCCGATCAGGTCATCGAATTGTTCTGCGAGCTCGACCAGATGTTCGACGAGGAGCTCGGCTATTTCGAGCCGCGGCCTTGGCACCGGGATACGCCGCAACGGCCGAAGACCTGGGAAGCCGGCGCCACCAGCATCTGGGGTCCGCCGCCGACCCCGGATTTCCATCGCGCGCGGGAGGCGATGCAAGCGCAGCCGTCACCTTCGCACTGACGCGGCGGCCAATCATCAAGATGCGTCGGCCGACCGATCACGCCGCCGCACTCATAAGCTCGGACTGCCGCCCGTAAAGCCAGTCCATGCCGGCCATGGTGTCTTCGGGCGTGCGCGAGCCGAGCATCATGTTGCGCAATTCCTTGGCGACGCCGCCGGCGTGATAGAATTCGCCGTAGATACGCGCCATGATCTGCACGCGGCCGGTGCGCAGATAACGCGCTTGCTGATAAGCACGGAAGGCTGATGCGTGATCGCCGTTGGCGGCGACGACCTTGTCGGCGAGGCAGACGGCATCCTCGATCGACATACAAGCGCCCTGAGCCAGATATTGCAGCATCGGATGCGCCGCATCGCCGAGCAGCGTGATGCGGCCTTTGCTCCAGTCCTTGATCGGCGGCCGGTCGCACAGCACCCACATGCGCCAGCTTTCGATCTTGTCGAGCAGCATGCGCACCGGCGCGCATTTGCCGGCGAAGCGCTCATGCAATTCCGCCGGATCGCCGAAACTGTCCCAGCCTTCTGCGTAGCGGTCGGAGTGAAACACCGCGACCAAGTTGAACAATTCGCCGGTGCGCAGCGGATAGAGCACCAGATGCACCTTTTCGCCGGCCCAGAACGCCATGTCTTTCCAGCGATACTCTTCGGGTACTTCGGAGGTCGGCAGCACAGCGCGATAAGTGATATGGCCGGCGGGCTTAGGCTTGCCGTCGCCGACGATCATTTGCCGAATCGTCGACCACAGCCCGTCGGCGCCGATCAAAGCCGCACCGCGATAGTCCCGGTCGCTCGCGGTCTTGACCGTGATGCCATCGCCCTTCTCCTCGACATCAACGACCTTCTGCGAGGCGTCGAGCCGGATGAGATTGGATTTGCGGCACGCTTCGAGCAGTATATTGAGCAGATCAGCGCGGTGGATGAGCGCATAAGGATGATGGAATCGCTTGCGGAAGGCCTCGCCGAGGGAAATACGCGTGACCTCTTCACCCGTGATCGAGTCGCGCATGATGAGATTGTTGGGAAATACCGCAAGCGCGCTGATCGGTTCGACCAGGCCCAGATGCTCGAGCATCCAGAACGCATTGGGCCCGAGCTGAATGCCGGCGCCGATTTCCTTGAACTCGGCCGCCTGCTCGATGACCTGCGTCGGGATACCCTGGCGCTCCAGCGCCAGTGCCGTGGTCAGCCCGCCGATGCCACCGCCGACGATCAGGACCTGTTCGCTCTTCCAACTATTATTCATTGTCGCGTTTCCTCCGCGGACACTCTAGAGCGGCAATTGTTGGCCGTCATCCGGCGGTCTTCGCTGGGGAGCCTTACGCCCGCCGCAGTGCCGCGAGCACGCGCTCGGGCGTGATAGGCATCTGGGTGATCGGCGCGGCGCCGAGCGGATGCAGGGCGTCGTTGATTGCATTCATGATGCAGGCCGGCGCACCGGCGGTGCCGGCCTCGCCGGCGCCCTTGGTGCCGAGCTCGGAATCTGCGGTCGGCGTCACGACATGGCCGACCTCGATGTCGGGCATTTCGCCGGCCATCGGCACGAGATAATCCATCAACGTGGCATTGAGCATCTGGCCGTCGGCGTCGTAGAGGCAGTTCTCGTACAGCACCCCGCCGATGCCCTGCACGATGCCGCCGCGGATCTGCTCGTCGACAAGCTGCGGATTGATCATGGTACCGCAATCCTCGACGCACCAATGCTTCAGGAGCTTGACCTCTCCGGTGCGGATATCGACTTCGACATAAGACGTCTGCACGCCGTTGGTGAAAGCAAACGGCCACTTCCGCGGCACGTAATGCCGCGTCACCATGAATTCGGCCTGGAAATCCGGCGGCAGCGTATCGGGCCGGAAATAGACGACACGCGCCACTTCATCGAGACCCATGCGCTCGCGGCGCGTATCGGCGTCGACAACGACGCCAGCCTGGATGTCGAGCTTTTTCGGATCGGCCTGCAGGATCGAGGCGGCCGCCGCGAGGACGTTTTCGCGCAACGCCTTGCCGGCCTGCCACGCCGCTTCGCCGCCGATGCCGGCGGCGCGCGAAGCCCAGGTGCCGCCGCCGTAAGGCGTGTTGTCGGTATCGCCGGTGATGACGCGCACCCGCTCGATGTCCACACCAAATGACGAGGCGACGATCTGCGCAAGAACGGACTCGGTGCCCTGCCCCTGTTCGGTGACGCCGGACTGGCAGATCACGGCGCCGGTGGCATCGAGCTTGAGCGTCGCACCGTCCTGCGAGGAGATGCGCGCGCCGCCGACGCCGTAAAAGGCAGCAGACGGATTGGTCACTTCGATGAAGGAGGCAAAGCCGATGCCGCGATGGATGTCACGCGTGCGCAATTGCGCCTGTTCAGCGCGCAGCGACTGGTAATCCATCATCTTGAGAATCTTATCGAGCGACGCATGATGCGACAGGCCTTCGAATTTCAGGCCTGCGGCGCTCGTCGCCGGATAGGCATCATCGGCAAAGAGATTGCGCCGGCGCAGCTCCGCCGGATCCATGCCGATCTTGAGCGCGGCCTGTTCGACCAGGCCTTCCGTCACCGCGGTCGCGATCGGATGGCCGACAGCGCGGTATTGGCACATGACATTCTTATTCTGGAACACGACGCGGGCGCGGGCGCGATAGTTCGGGCACACGTATGGGCCGCCGACCAGGTTGACGACCTGGTTGGCCTCGATCCCGCTGGTGCGCGGATACATTGAATAGGGCCCGATGCCGGTCAGGTCGTCGATCTCGAACGCCGTGATCGTGCCGTCCTTCTTGACGCCGATCTTAGCTTTGACGCGATGGTCGCGGGCGTGGATGTCGGTGACAAAGCTCTCCAGGCGGTCGGCGACGAATTTCACCGGCCGCTTGAGCAGCTTCGACAGCGCCACGGTCGCCATCTCGTCGGCATAGATATGCACCTTGATGCCGAATGAGCCGCCGACGTCCTTGGTGAGCACCCGCACCTGGTGCTCTTCGAGCGCCAGATGCTTGGCGAAAATATTCTGCGTCATATGCGGCGCCTGCGTGCCCTGATACACGGTCAGACGCTGCTCGCCCGGATTCCAGTCGGCGACGATGGCGCGCGCCTCGTTTGTCACGCCGGTGTGGCGGCCGAAGATGAATGTCGTCTCGACCACTGCGTCGGCCTCGGCCAATCCCTTGTCGACCTGGCCAACATCGAGCACGCGCTCAAACGTAAGATTGTCGCCGAGTTCGGGATGGATCACCGGCGTCTTGGCGTCGAGCGCGGTTTCCGCATCGGTAACGCTCGGAAGCACTTCGTAGTCCACGCCGATCAGCTCGCAGGCGTCCTCGGCCTCGGCGCGCGACCGCGCGACCACTGCGCAGACCGCCTCACCCTGCCAGCAAGCGCGCTCGATGGCGATGGCATATTGCGGCGCCGACTTGATGCCTTTGAGATGGGTGAGCACGCCGACCCACGGCGTGATCACCTTGGCGAGTTCGGCGCCGGTGACGACGGCGATCACGCCCGGCGATTTCTTGGCCTCGGCAGTTTCGATATCTTTGATCCGTGCGTGCGCATGCGGCGAGCGCACGAAGGCGACATGCGCCAAGCGCGGCAGCGTGATGTCACTTACATATTGTCCGCGCCCTTGGGTCAGCCGCGCCAGATTCGGCCGCGGCACCGATCGGCCGATATAGGAATTCGGCCGGTCGAGCGCGGTCAAGCCGGACAGCTGGTCGGCGGTGATCTTCATGCCCCCGCGCCGCGTCCTATAAGAACCGCGTCGGCCAATTCAGCGTGCGCCACATATGCGCCGACGGCGAATTGTCGAAGCCGAGGCCCTCTTTCGGCTGCCGGAAGTGGCGGCCGATAATGTCGACAAAGTCGTCGAGATTGACCTTGGCGTTCGGATCGAACGAATAGACGTCGTTCACCGTGATCAAGCGGGAGGTCATATACCATTTGTGGTTTCGCGCCCGCTCGTATTCGGCGACGATGTAGGGCTCGGGCTTATAATCGGCGCCGAAATGTTTGATGTACATTTCCGGATATTCGTAACCGACCGACAGGTCGGGGAAGAACCGCAGCGCCTGATGCATGCGAATCGCCCAGCTCACCTCCTCATCGACATAGGGCTCGATCATCTGCGCGCCCCAATAGCCGTGGTCGCAGCGAATGAAGCCGACGACGCCGACGTCGTGCAACAGGCAGGCGAGAACGACTTTCTCGTTGTGGCCGTTCTTCAAGGCGAGCGTCGCGCTCTGCAGCAAATGGTTGGTCGAGGCAAAGCGGTGCTTCATGAAATCGATCAGTGTCGGCTTCTCCGGCAGCGCCGGCAGCCGGGGATCGGCGCCCATCAAAAAATACTTGCCCGGATTGGCCGCCTTTAGCTCTTGAGACGACGACATTTCGACTTTGCCATCGCCAAGATAGAACAACGTCGACTTTGTCGCGATGCGTTCGTTGAGATCGTTCATCATTTTTTCTTCGATCTCGTCGGCGCGCTCCGACAAGGTCATTGTTTTAAGGGTGTCGGGCTTTTGATGTTCATTCATGGAGAACCTGCCTTTTCCGCCCGCATAAGGGCCACGAATTCGATCGCATCCACGATCGCCTGGTACCCGGTACAGCGGCAGTAATTACCGGAGAGATGTTCACGAATCGTATCACGAGACGGCACCCCGCCGCGCGACAAAAGCTCCTGCGCGCCGATCAACATTCCGGGTGTGCAAAATCCGCATTGCAATGCGTTGCGTTTTTGGAACGCCTCCTGCAGATCGGCGATGAGCCCCGAATCGGAGATACCTTCGATGGTCTCGACTTCGGCGCCGTCGCATTGCACGGCGAGCACCAGGCAGCCACGCACCACCTCGCCGTCGACCAGTACGGCGCAGGCGCCGCAGACGCCTTGCTCGCAGCCGATATGGCTGCCGGTCAGTCCCAAATCCTCGCGCAGGAAATCGACCAGCGTTTTTCGCGCTTCGACGCGCTCGCGCACGTCCTCGCCGTTGACGCGGATAGCGACGTCGAGCTGGCGCTCTCCCATAACCCGTCCGGGCTGTTATTGTTTCAGGGCTTCATAGCATCACAGGAACGGCAGGTTAGGCAACCTTACCGGTCACAATGCCGCGCACGATGTCGATGGCGCGGCGCAACAGTGTCTGTGAGGCTTCGAGCGTGCGGAAGGCCGCATGGGCGGTCAGCGTCACGTTCTCCATCTGGGCCAAGGGATGATCAGGCTTGAGCGGCTCGGCGTGAAATACGTCAAGCCCGGCATGGTGGATGTGGCCGCTGCGCAAGGCTGCGATGAGAGCCCCTTCATCGACCAGCGCGGCTCGCGCAGTGTTGACGAAAATCACGCCCGGTTTCATCGCCGCGAATTGCGCCGGTCCGAGGAAGCCGCGAGTCCCGTCGCCGAGCGTCATATTGATCGAAATCACGTCGGAACGTGCGAGCAACTCATCGAGCGGAACCAGCGGCGCGCCAGGCCGCGGCGACCGATTCCAGGCGATGACCTTCATCCCGAGCCCCTGCCCGATTCGCAGCACCTCGCTGCCGATGCCGCCGAGCCCGATGACGCCAAGCGTCTTGCCGAGCAGTTGCAAACCGCCGTGCGGCACCCAGGTTCCCGCCCGCACTTCGCGATCCATGGCGGCGATGTCGCGGCAGGCGGCACACATCAGCGCGATCGCATGCTCAGCGACCGCCGTGTCGCCGTAATTGCGGATGGTATGGACCTTGATGCCACGCCCGGCGAGTTCGGCGATATTCATGTAGCTCGCGGCGCCGGTGCCGAGAAAAACCACGTGCTTGAGCGCGTCGCATTTGTCGACCAGATCGGTCGGCAGATAAGAATGATCGTCAACGCAGATGTCGTAGCCGTTCAGCACGGCCGGCAGATCGGCAAGCGCATAGGGCTTACGATTGACGTCGATCGGCGGATCGTCCGGGCGGACCACGCTCGCCCATACCGGCGCCAGCTGGTCGTTGCAGTCGATAAAGAGAGATTTCATGAGCATTTTTCAGGGCGAGGGAGGGAGACCGGCGTTGACGGTAAGAGCGCCGACTTTTAACACATCGTCCGGATCGCGGAAGGCGGCGGGGCGCCGTCTGTGTTGTGAGAGGATGTGATATGCGCCTTGCAAGCTACGCGCTGCGTGGCCGCCCGAGTTTCGGCGCCGTGAACGGCGATGGCATCGTAGACCTGCGGCCGCGGCTGCATAAGTTCCACAGCCTTGTCGACGTGTTCCGCGCGGAGGCGCTCGCCGAGGCGCAGGCCGCCTCCGACGGCGTGCGGCCCGATGTGCCGTTGAGCGAGGTCGAGTTGCTGCCGCCGCTGTGGGCGCCGGAGAAGATCCTGTGCGTCGGCATCAATTATGCGAATCGCGGGCAAGATTATAATGTCACCAACAATCCGAAATATCCGAGCATGTTCTACCGCGCGCCCAATTCGCTGGTCGGCTCGGGCCAGCACCTGATCGTGCCGAAAGTGTCCGAGCAGCTCGACTACGAAGGCGAGATCG